>CAMCIX010000023.1 GCA_945875045.1 uncultured Clostridia bacterium
TCTCCAGTGAAGACAGCCTGATAAACAAAGTGGTTGTAATCGACAGCGATGTTTTCAGCCCCGAATATCAGCTTGCCACGCATCAGCTTATGCTTTGCACAGGCGGCTTCGGCTCACAGCCTAACGCCAGAGGCCGAACCTGCTTTTGTACCTCTCTGTATGATGGGCACAAAGCGAATTTTTACAGGCAGGATGTAATCGGCATTATAGATGCAGACTCACTTCCCAAATGGGCAAAGCCGGGTTACGAAAAGGCTTTGCAAGCCGCAAAAAGAGAAGAAAGGAATGAAAGATAATGAGTTTTGATTTGAAGGTGATGAAAGAACCGGAACAAAAGTATACCTATCGGCAAAGCACGCAGATTTCCATGCAGTGCGGACTCATTGGGTATCTTCGTGCGGATATGGATACAAACGGAAAAGGATTTTTCAGCACTTGGAACGATTACCGCACGGATCTGAAAACGGACGAGTTCAAAGCGGAATTTGACGATATGATTAACACCTACCGTGAAAAAGATAATTTTCTTGCGGACAGAAACACGCTGAGTAAGTTCTGTTATCAGGAAGCTTTGCAGTACGGCAGTGATGAGCGCTCCTTCGGTGTTCGAATTGACTCCGATGATTACGCCTATCTTTGCAGGCTCAATCCCTATCAGGGCGAATATAACCTTTACTGCTACTGCTACAAAAAAGAATGGCTGGACGACCATATCCGTAATGCCGAGAAAGGTATCCGTTTCATTACACCGGAATACAAAGAAAAGTTCCGCATTAAGGACGGCGACCGTATTCGCATTACCTACTCTGACGGAAAGACTTGCGACAGGGTGTGCAGATATATCGACGAGTACCATGTTGAGGTGGGGGATAATCTCTATCACATTTGCGAATTTGCCGAGCGGATAGAGCAAAACGGTGCAAAGGTCATCCCGCTTCGCTCGGATTTGCCCGAAACTTGTTATGCGACTTTGCCGGGGACTGATGAAGTAATCATCATCAAGCATGGAGAAAGCGGATATTACACTTGTGAGTATTCGACCGATGATAAAGCATTTAACCGAGCGTTGGTTGATGACCGAAATTCAAACCTCGAAGTCAGCAAAGCACAGGTAGAAGCAATGCTTGCAGGCTCTATGTTCGGTTGGGACGTTCCTGCCGCTGATCCGAAAAGCTATGACGAAAACGGTAAATTGCTTCATAACCCGAATGATCGAGGTGACGCACGATGAAATATTCTGTAAAGGTCAAAGAAATCAGCTACGGTGTTGTTGAGGTCGAGGCTGCTTCCGCTGAGGAAGCAAAAGAAACGGCTGAAGCAGAATACTACTTCGGAAATGTCTTTTGGAACAATTCCGAAGCGGATTATACTGTCGAACCCTTAAAAGAACGAAAGAGAGATGAAGCACGATGAGCGACACTTGTGTATGCTGTGGTAGAGAAATCCCGGAGGGCAGACAGGTTTGCCCTATCTGTGAATATGAAGCCGAGCACGGAAAGGAGGATGCGAATGTATCAGGAAGGCACAGACCATCTGATATGGTCGAACTATGACCTTGATTTAGAGGACTGGCGTGAGTCATTGGAAGAACTTTACCCCCATTATTCTGAGGATGAGTTATACGAGAAAATGTACGATTCCAACGCCGCCAATCTTGATGATGAACGCTGTAACTTGGATATACAGCTATCCTCTCCGATTTTGGTTATCGGCGATCTCGGACTTTGGTACGGCAGACGCACCGGATATAAGGAGATCGAAAGCGGCAATATCCGTGATTGTCTGTATTCGGATACGGACTATACCACTTGGTATGTAGATAAAGACGGAGAGTTTCGTTGTGATGCTACTCACCACGATGGCACGAATCATTACCGCTACCGTACCTATCGGGACGGTGTGACCGATGAGCAGATTGAGGATTTGAAGGAAAAACTCTATTGCGGTGAAGCGACTGAAAAAGACATTAAAAAGGTCACGCGCAGGCTTGGTGATGAAATCGGTGCGGTGTACGGCTGGGAGTTTCCGAGCGAAAAGCCGAAAGTTAAAGTATACGAAAGATAACTGAAAGGAGGATGAAAATGCCGAGTAAATTTCAAACTACCGTGGAAATGGTGGCACATACGGCAAAGGATATTACCTCACATCCGGAAACCTTTATGAGCTTTCTTGAAACGGCGGCGAACAACTACAAATACAGCTTCCGTGACCAAATGCTTATCTTTGCACAAAAGCCGAGTGCTACTGCCTGTGCAGAAATTGAGGTATGGAACAAGCTCGGTCGGTATGTAAACAGAGGCACGAAAGGTATCGCTCTTTTGGTGGATCGCAATGTTCCGTATAAGCTGCGCCATGTATTCGATATTTCCGATACCAACAGTTATTACGGCAATGAAGTAAGACTTTGGGCAATGAAGCCGGAGTATGAGGAGCTTGTGACCGAAGCCTTGGAAAACAGCTTCGGTGAGGTGGAAAACAAAAACACCTTTTCCGATGTGCTGCTTAAGATCGCCGACCTTGCCGTAACAGATAACCTTACCGATTATTGCGAGCAGTTAAACTCAGTAAGGGACGACAGTTTTCTTGAGGAAATCGACAGCTTTAATGCCGAAGTGTATTTCAGGGGGCTTCTTAAAAACAGCGTTCAGTATATGCTTCTTACCCGTTGCGGATATAACGCAGAGGATTTTTTAGATGTCGAAGATTTCCGTGATATATGCAATTTCAACACGATAGAAACATTAAATATCCTCGGTTGTGCCGGAAGCGATATATCCGAAATGGTTCTGCAAGAGATTGCCGAAACAGTTAAAGCCGCCGAGCGAGAAAGCAAAAAGAAGAATCGCACATTTGCAAGTCCGGATAAAACTGAGGATAATATAGGCGAAAATAAAGCAACCGAAAGGAGTACCCAAAATGGAACTGACCTACAGACAGGCGGGAGATTATCTTCTGCCGAACATCCAAGTGCCGGACAGCCCGAAGATCGGGAAATATGGAATGCTGCGCCACACATTTCTAAAGAATCACAGGAAAACGATGTTATCGGGGCTTCAACTGACGGGCAAACTGAACGGACATCTGGAACAGATAGACCGTCAAGCGACCGAGATGATGGAGAAGCTGACAACAGAAATGGCGAAAGCGCAGGGCGTGAACGAAACCCTGAAAGCGACCGACCAAATGAAGTGGGTGCAGATGATGAACAACATCAATGCATCAGCGGAGGAAATCGTGCTGAAGGAAATCGTCTACAGCTAAGCGGTCACGATTACGACGCCCGCAGTGAAATCCCGTATTATCACGAGGATGATGAAAAAGCCGAGCTGCTTCGTAACTGTATTGCTCTAAAAGACCATCGAAAAGAAATTGCCACGTTTTTTGCGGAACATGAGGACCGCAGGGAGCGTGGTAATTTTATTAAGGGCTTCTTTGATAACACCTATGTAGAGCATATTCTTGATAGCGGTCAGCGTGTGGGCTACCGTGCCTATGACGATTTGCTTACCATGTGGCGCGGCAGTTATCTTACCCGTGAAAAAGAGGATTTTATGAGCTGGGAGCGCATTGCAAACAAGATCTACGGACTGATGCTTTTGCACGAATGGTTAAGCCCGGATGAACAGTCCCTACCCACTGTCGGCGAACAGATAAAGCTTATTGAAGAAGCTAAAACCGAAAAGGATAAAAAGTTTGTGCTGCCCCAGGAGGCAATCGATTATGTACTTTGCCGAGGCAGCGACTATTCGCAAAGTAAATTCCGTATTTATGAGCAGTTTTCAAAACAGGAAAGCAAAGAGAAAAACATTGCTTTTTTGAAATCCGAATACGGAACAGGCGGACATTCGGGCGCCCTGCCCGAAAGCGGATATTGGGAGCAACACGACGGCAAAGGTATAACCGTATCAAAAGGAATAACCGGCGATGCGGACAGAATTGAATATACAATAAAGTGGAACGCTGCCGAAAAGCGTATCGGCGAGCTTATAAAGGTCGATAGGTATTTAACACCGGCTGAAAGAGAAGCGTATCCCGCATATAAGCGCGAAGCGGATAACAGGAGTAAGCGTTCTGAGCTTATGAAGGAATTTCGCTCTATTTTTGAGGACTACAATGATTTTGAACGGCAACTCGGTAATGAGAGTGCTGTTCTTTCTATGTTCGAGCTTGGGGACTGTGCCGCTGCGTTCACAGCCGGCGAAAAGCGCTGTAATTATGTCACGGATAAGCCCTTTATATTGCCGATTATGCGTAAGGCGCTCAATCAAATCATAGAAACCAAAACTCATTTAACCGAACGGGCTGAAAAAATGCTTGAAGCCTTATCCGGCGATATAGCAAAACCCTTTGAGCCAACCTATGACGAGCTGAACCCGCCGCCCGAACCGCCGAAAGAATACCGCTTTTCGCTCGGTGATTCGGTATATATAGGTACAAAGGAATATTCTATCCTATCCCTTGGTGGCGATACCGTCACGCTCAACGATAGCGAGTTCCCGTTGTTTTGCGAAGATATGTCACGGGAGGAATTTGACCGCAAGGTAAGCGAAAATCCGATGAACGACAAGTATCTCCATGTGGTAGAAAGCGTTATTGCCGAGTCGGAAGAAACCCAGGACAACACGAAAGTGAGAATATCCCTGGATAGCGGAAACGACCTCGTTCATTGGATATATTTCAATCCCGATGCAAATGCCGGAGGTCAGTATGTTTCGGGGGAATTGAGCTTTTCTGTTTTTGAGGAACTTATCGAGCAGTATGACATTGCAAATCAACCCGAAAATACCGAGAAGTTCGTTAGTGACCTTGAAGAAATGTCGGATCAGTTTTTAGCCGACATCAACACGCCGTTCTTTATGGAAGCGGAAAACGACTATGAGATGGACTGTGACTATATTCAGTTCACACCCGAAAACATTCTGAAAATCCACAAGGATATTAAGCAATTTGAAGCAGAACATCATGCAGAACTTAACAGAATGGCTGAACAGACCGAGCCGATCTCCCTGCCTGTTTATGACCGTGAAACAGAAATTCTCTATGCCGTATTAGATAAGCTGAACGTCGGTGATATCAAGCTCGGCTTCGATGACGATGAGCTGGTTGCAACAGACGGTTACAACAATGTTTGGCGGGGTAAACAGTTCTATGCGTTTCTTGTGGAGGATGCTATCAGCTATGACGAATACGGCAAACTGAATGAGTTTTCGGGTGAATTGCTCCGTGACTTTGCTGAGCTTTGTGGGCATAACGGCGTAGAGATAAAGGATTACCGTGCCCCGTCCCCTTGGGATGAGTACGAAAAAGCTAAGAAAGAAAACCCCGATGCGGTTGTGATGCAGAAGATAGGAGATTTCTTTGAAATCTTCGGCGAAGCAGACACTGAGATTGCACACGAAGTGCTTGATTTGACCATTACAAAGAGAACCTTTGAAAACAAATCAATCAGCACACCGATGTGCGGCTTTCCTGTGTTCAAAACCGAGGAATATACGCAAAGAATATTGGACGCAGGTTATGATGTGGTAGCCGTAACCCATGAACCCGGGGATAAGCTTCAGATAAGACGGATTGTTTCATCGACTAAAGAAAGAACCGAAGAAACCCTTGCACCTCCGCCCGAACAGAAGAAGCAAGGAAAGCTGTCGCCGAGCATCATATTCCCCGAAATCAAGAGCGATTACCGTACCAATTTCCGCATAGAGGATGATAATATCGGTGTAGGTACTCCGCTTGACCGATTCTATAACAATGTCCACGCCATTCAGCTTTTACGAAAGCTTGAAGCAGAACACCGACTTGCTAACGGCACCGAACAACGCATCTTATCCGCTTATGTAGGTTGGGGCGGTCTGCCGCAGTTCTTTGAAGAAACCAATCCCCATTATGCAGAGCTGAAGGAACTGCTTTCGGAGGACGAATATGCGTCGGCAAGAGCGTCTGCATTGACCGCCTTTTATACGCCGCCCGTTGTTATTAAGGCAATATACAAGGCTTTTGAAAATATGAATTTCAAGAGCGGCAATGTGTTGGAGCCATCCTGCGGTATCGGCAACTTTATGGGACTTGTCCCAGACAGTATGAAGGACGCTAAATTCTACGGTATTGAGCTTGACGCAGTTTCGGGAAAAATTGCACAGCAGCTTTATCAGAAAAACAGCATTGCCGTGCAGGGCTTTGAGGATACAAAGCTGCCGGACAGCTTCTTTGATGCGGCGGTGGGCAACGTCCCGTTCGGGCAGTTCAAAGTGCCGGACAAGCGGTATGACAAGCATAATTTCCTTATTCATGACTACTTTTTTGCCCGCACTCTTGATAAGGTGCGACCGGGAGGTATTATTGCCTTTATCACCTCTAAAGGTACGATGGATAAAGAAAATCCGTCAATCCGAAAGTTTATTGCACAAAGAGCCGACCTGCTCGGTGCAATAAGGCTGCCTAACAATACCTTTAAGGACGCCGCAGGAACGGAAGTTACTTCGGACATTATCTTTCTGCAAAAGCGTGACAGGCTTATTGACATTGAACCCGATTGGGTGCATCTCGGCACCGATGAAAACGGTATCAAGATGAACAGCTACTTTGTGGATAATCCCGATATGATTATGGGCGAAATGAAAATGATAACCGGTCCGCACAGTATGCAGTCAGCCTGTATCGCCTATGAGGATCAAAGCCTTGCGGAGCAGTTGGCACAAGCCGTTGAAAACATCCATGCGGAGGTTACGGAATATGAATACGAAGACCTGACCGACGAGGAAGAAGATCTGTCTATCCCCGCCGATCCCGAGGTTCGTAATTTCAGCTACACGGTAGTTGACGGCAAAATCTATTACCGTGAAAACAGCCGCATGAAGCCTGTTGATGTATCCGTAACCGCCGAAAACCGAATTAAGGGAATGGTCGGTATTCGTGACTGCGTGAGAACGCTTATTGAATACCAAACCGAGGATTACCCCGAATCGGACATTAAAGCAGAGCAGGAAAAGCTCAACGAGCTGTATGACGCTTTCAGCAAAAAATACGGACTTATCAATTCAAGGGCGAACAATTCCGCTTTCAATTCCGACAGTTCTTACAGCTTACTTTCTTCCCTTGAAGTGCTTGACGATGAGGGCAACTTTGTCCGCAAAGCGGATATGTTCTCAAAGCGAACCATAAAGCAAAAGGTTACGGTGACCAGCGTAGATACTGCGTCAGAAGCCTTGGCTTTATCCCTTGCGGAGAAAACGAAGATAGATATCCCGTATATGTGCGGGCTGACGGGGAAAAGCGAGGAAGAAATTGCCGAAGACCTTTCGGGGGTTATCTTCCTTAACCCGTTTTATGCCGAAGGTTCCTCCGAACCAAAATATATACCCGCTGATGAATATTTGTCGGGTAATGTCCGCGAGAAGCTTGCAGTTGCAAAGACGGCGGCTGAGAATGATGCTACTTTTGAAGTCAATATAAGGGCACTATCCGAGGTTATGCCGAAAGACCTTACTGCAAGTGAAATATCCGTCCGGCTCGGTGCAACCTGGCTGCCGCCGGAGGATGTCGAGCAGTTTATGTTCGAGCTTTTCAGCACAGCAAGGTATATCTCTTGGAACATTCATGTGCACTATTCGGAGTACACGGGTGAATGGAATATTGAGGGCAAGTCATACGACAGAGGAAATATCAAGGTATACAACACCTACGGCACAAGCAGAATCAACGGTTACAAAATCATTGAAGAAACGCTGAATCTCCGTGATGTGCGTATCTTTGATTATGTGGAAGACGAAAACGGCAATAAAAAGCTGGTCCTGAACAAAAAGGAAACCGCCATTGCACAGGGCAAACAGCAGCTTATAAAGGACGCTTTTGCCGACTGGATATGGAAGGATCAGGAGCGACGGGACAGGCTTTGCAAGCTGTACAACGAAAAGTTTAACAGCGTTCGTCCCCGTGAGTATAACGGCGAGCATCTGAACTTTGTCGGTATCAACCCCGAAATCACACTGCGACCCCATCAGGTCAACGCCATCGCCCATATTCTTTACGGCGGCAATACCTTGCTTGCTCATGTGGTAGGTGCCGGCAAGACATTTGAAATGGTTGCGGCGGCACAGGAGAGCAAACGCTTGGGGCTTTGTCAAAAGAGTCTGTTTGTAGTACCGAACCACCTGACCGAGCAGTGGGCGGCAGAGTATCTTCAGCTTTACCCGTCTGCCAATATTCTTGTGGCGAGCAAAAAGGACTTTGAAACCAAGAACCGCAAGAAATTCTGCGGCAGAATTGCCACCGGTGATTACGACGCTATTATTATCGGACACAGCCAGTTTGAAAAGATACCCATGTCGATTGAACGACAGCAGGCTATTCTCAGCCAACAGCTTGAGGAAATCATGAACGGCATTGCGGAGCTTAAAAAGAATCGCGGCGAAAATTTCTCAATCAAACAGCTTGAAAAGTCTAAAAAGACGGTCAAACAAAAGCTCGATAAGTTAAATGACCAAACCCGAAAGGATGATGTCGTTACTTTTGAAGAACTTGGTGTTGACCGTTTGTTTATCGATGAAGCGCATTACTACAAAAACCTCGCCGCATTTACGAAAATGCGTAATGTGGGCGGTATCTCTCAAACCGAGGCTCAAAAGTCCAGCGACCTTTATATGAAGTGCCGTTATCTTGACGAGCTAACGGGCGGTAAAGGTGTTGTGTTCGCAACCGGTACGCCCATTTCCAACTCTATGGTAGAGCTTTATACTATGCAGAAGTATTTGCAGTATAACCTGCTGAAACGGAACAACCTTATCCACTTTGACAGTTGGGCGTCTACCTTCGGCGAGACGGTAACGGCAATCGAGCTTGCGCCCGAAGGCAGCGGATACCGTGCCAAAACCCGCTTTGCTAAGTTCTACAACCTTCCGGAGCTTATGTCACTGTTCAAAGAAACAGCGGATATTCAAACGGCGGATATGTTAAAGCTTCCTGTGCCAAAAGCAAACTATCATAATGTGGTCTTAAAACCGTCCGAACAGCAAAAGGAAATGGTGAAGTCACTATCCGAGCGAGCCGAGAAGGTACGCAACAAGATGGTGGACTCAAGCGTTGATAATATGCTTCTTATCACAAACGACGGACGAAAGCTTGCACTCGACCAGCGTATGATAAATGAAATGCTCCCCGACAGCGAAACGAGCAAGGTGTCTGCCTGTGCCGATAATGTATTTGACATCTGGCAGAAAACTGCGGATGAGCGTTCTACTCAGATGGTTTTCTGCGACCTATCCACACCTCACGGTGACGGTTCTTTCAATGTCTATGATGATCTCCGCGATAAGCTCATTGCAAAGGGCATACCCAAGGAGGAAATCGCCTATATCCATTCCGCAAACACAGAAATGCAGAAAAAAGAGCTTTTCGGCAAGGTGCGAGGTGGTCAGGTCAGAGTGCTGATCGGCTCCACTCAAAAAATGGGTGCAGGCACAAATGTGCAGAAAAAGCTGATTGCACTGCACCACCTTGACTGCCCTTGGAGACCGTCGGATTTGCAGCAGCGTGAGGGACGAATTATCCGACAAGGCAACGATAACCCCGAAGTCGAGATATTCACCTATGTCACCGAAAACACCTTTGACAGCTATCTGTATCAGCTTGTTGAAAGCAAGCAAAAGTTCATAGGACAGATTATGACCTCAAAAAGTCCTGTGCGCTCTGCGGAGGATGTGGACGAACAGGCTCTCTCCTATGCTGAAATAAAGGCACTTTGTACGGGTAACCCGTATATCAAGGAAAAGATGGACTTGGATATTGATGTATCCAGGCTTAAACTTCTCAAAGCCAACCACCTTAGTCAGGTTTACTCGTTAGAGGATAAAATCCATAAGGAGTTCCCGCAGAAAATTGCGGCTTTGGAAGAACGCATCAAGGGGTATGAGGAGGATATCGCCACTGCCGAAAGCCACCCGGTCGGAGACAAAGAAAGCTTTTGCGGTATGGATATAAAGGGCTTCAATTTCAGCGACAAAAAAGAAGCCGGCGAAGCAATTATTGCCGCCTGCAAAGCAATGACCAATCCAGACCCGATTAGGCTCGGCTCTTACCGTGGTTTTGATATGGAACTGTCCTTTGACACCTTCAGCAAAGAATACAAGATAGTTCTTATCGGCGAACTGCGGCACACCGTTGTTCTTGGTACAGATATTTTCGGTAATATTCTGCGACTGGACAATGCAATCGGCGCAATGCCCGAACGAAAAATCGCCTGCAAGGAACAGCTTGAAGATACAAAGGTGCAGCTTGAAAATGCAAAGGTTGAATCCAAAAAGCCCTTTCCGCATGAGGAGGAACTTAAAACGAAGTCCGCTCGTCTTGCAGAACTGAACACGCTACTCGATATGGACAAGAAGGATAATGAAATCGTTGACGGCGAACGAAGTGAAGAAGCAGAAGAACCGGACCGAGCAGACAGCCGTGATGCGAGGTGATGTATTTCGGCGGTGGGAGCAGTCCTGCCGCCTGATACATAGTGGTAGATTATTTAACAAATATGTGGTATAATTAGTTTAACAAATCGTTATTTATAGAAATAAATAAATTTAACTCAGAAGGATACAAAATGTGTCATTTAATACAAGTGTGAAAAGGCGGTACCACAAAATGAATTTGACATGGTTAAATAATGGATTCATATGTAAAGAATTATCTGCTCCATTTAAAATAAACAAAGATATAGATTATCGAACCGATTTAGAAAAGAAATACAATATAGTGAAGAAACAGGCAAAAAACGCTAATGCTGATGATGAAAGTCTGAAGATCATAGATAATTTTAGCGCAAAAATACTGAAATCTTTAGATTTGTATTACAGGGCTGATATTGCAGAATGTAACAACATTATTCTTGAATTAGTAAAAGAGATAGGCGATAATCCATTTGCAGTAAATTCAGTTATTAATAGTGATGCTTTTCCTGGAATCAAGGCCAATGAGTTGCAATTCTTCCGATGCAGATTAGGAACTCCCTGTCTCTTATACACATCTCCGAGCCCACGAGACCTCTCTACATCT
>CAMCIX010000024.1 GCA_945875045.1 uncultured Clostridia bacterium
GCAAAGCTAAGGGCGATAATAAAGAATTAATTAAGGAGAACGGTAATGAATAATATGAAGTATTACAACGACAGTTTGGCATACGATTTTGAAATGTTTATGCCAAAAACTGCCGAAAATCAAAATACCCGCGATAATATTGTTGTAATGCCGAAGACCGCCGAACGCTCTAAAAGGCGTACCCGCGCGGCGGCGAGGAGCCTTACTTCGCCCGCCCTCCTTATAATGACGGCTGTTTTCATTCTGGCGGGACTTTGCGGCAATATTGCGCTTAGAATAAAAATAAACGAGGTTAATTCCGAAATAAACGGAGTAAAGTCGGCGATAACCGAGCTTGACAGCGAAAAAACCAGCCTTGAGGTTGAGATACAGCGCAGAATTTCATATTCTAATTTAGAGCTTGAGGCGACTCAGCTCGGAATGAGAAAAATGGAAAAGAGCAATGTAAAATATATAAGGGTTAATGATAAGGATAAGGCGGTAACCGCCGACGGAAAGACGGTAGTCGCAGAGTAATAACGGGACGGGCAATAATAATATAATTATCTGTGTGGCGGGAAAAATTCCGCAGCGGAAAACAGGATACGAGAGTTGAATTAACGACTCTCGTTTTCGGATAGATAGGGTTTTTCGCCTTGGTTGGCGAGAAGCTCAAGCAATTAATGAAAGGGAGCTGCCGCAGTGTCTTTTAAGCCGAGTAAATTAATGGTTACAAGATCTGTTATTGTAATGACCGCGCTTATACTCGCCCTTTCGATTGTGTCGGGAGTAAGCCTTGTTAACATTATGATAATTAAGGGCGAGGAATATCAGAACGACGCCTCCGAGCAGCAGCTTTACGACAGTCTTGTGACCGCTCCGCGCGGCGATATTTACGACCGAAATATGCAGATACTTGCAAGAAGCTCGCCTGCCTGGACGGTTTACATAACGCCTAACGGTATAAAAAAGCTTAAGGAGGACGAGGCGGAAACCGTAAAAAAGAAGATAGCCGAGGGACTTTCGGAGATATTGGAGCTTGACTACGAAACGGTTTACGGCTATACCGAAAAAAATTCCTACTACGTTATAGTTAAAAAGAAGATTGAAAAGGAAGTCGCCGATAAGGTAAGGCAGTTTTTGCTCGACAACGAGGACTTAGAGCTTACTCAATATATCGGTCTTGACGAAACGACAAAAAGGTATTATCCCAACGGAAATTTAGCCTCGGTGGTTTTGGGATTTGTGGGCTCGGACGATCAGGGGCTTGCGGGGATTGAAAGCTATTACGATAATGATTTAACCGGTATTGCGGGTCGTGTTGTAGCCGCAAAGAACGCCGCGGGAACCGATATGCCCTTTTCATACGAAAAGGTTGAGGAGGCGATAAAGGGTAAGTCGCTGGTGCTGACCCTTGATTCGTATGTTCAGTACACGGCGGAGAAATATTTAGAGGCGGCGATAGAAGCTAACCAAATTGCCGAGCGCGGCGCGGCGGTCGTAATGAATGTAAATACAGGCGCGATACTCGCTATGGCGGTCAAGGGCGACTTTGATTCAAACGATCCCTTTACCCTTTCCGCCGCGGATCAGGCAAGGGTGGACGCGGTGACCGACGAGGAGGAGAAAAAATCCCTTAAATCAGAGCTTTTGAACCGTCAATGGCGTAACAAGGCGGTTTCGGACACATACGAGCCCGGCTCGGTTTTCAAGGTTATTACCGCGTCGATAGGACTTGAAGAAAATCTTATCAATAGGAACTCAAGCTTTTTCTGTAACGGTCACGCCACCGTTGCGGGGCAGGGCTATCACTGCCACAAGGCGGGGGGACACGGTTCCCAAAATCTCTTGCAGGCAACGTCAAATTCCTGTAACCCCGCCTTTATCACGATAGGTCAGTTAATAGGAGTATCTACCTTTTCAAAGTATTTTAAGGCGTTCGGACTTACTGAAAAAACGGGAATAGACCTGCCGGGCGAGGCGACCTCAACCTATCATAAGGAGGAAAAAATGGGTCCTGTCGAGCTTGCCTCCTCCTCCTTCGGTCAAACCTTTAACGTCACGCCGATACAGCTTATATCGGCGATAGCCGCTACGGTAAACGGCGGGTATCTCGTTCAGCCGCACCTTGTTGAAAAGAAGCTTGACGACAGCGGCAAAGTGACCGAAACCGCCTCTACCTCATATAAACGTCAGGTAATTTCCGAGACCACCTCCGCTACCGTTAGGGAGATTATGCAGTACGTTTCCGAAAACGGAGCTAAAAACTCGCTGGTGGCGGGCTATAATATAGGGGCGAAAACGGGAACCTCGCAAAAGGTCGCTAAAATTCAGGCTACGGGAGATCATTACCTGTATATCGGTTCCTGTGTGACCGTGGCACCGATTGAGAATCCCGAAATAGCGGTATTGGTGCTCCTTGACGAGCCTAAGGGCGATAAATATTACGGCGGCGTAATTTCAGCCCCCGTAAACTCCCAGATTATGGCGGACGTTCTGCCGTATCTCGGCTATGAGCCGAGCTATTCTGCGGAGGAGCTTAAAAATATGACCTTTAACGTACCCGAAACCGTAGGCGGCACGGTTGCAGAGGCTAAGGCGAAGATTTCCGCCGCAAAGCTTGAATGTAAGGTTGTGGGTTCGGGAGAAACGGTTCTGCGCCAGCTTCCCGAGGCGGGGAGCAAGGTTATTTCAGGCGGTGTAGTAATTGTCTACACCGAGGAGGGCGGCTCCGAGCAGGTCACGGTACCGAATCTTGTGGGACTTACCCCGACAGAGGTTAACTCCTTGGCGGCGAGCGCAAAGATAAATGTTGAATTTTCGGGCAATACCGCTACGGGCGGACTTAAATCATATAAGCAAAGCGTCGAGGCGGGACAGTCGGTTGACGCGGGAACGGTAATTACGGTTTATTTCAGAGATGAAAACGTCGTTGACGGTTAGAAATTTACTCTTGTCGAATTTGTATAATAAGAGGGATAAAAGATGAAGCTTAAAAATTTGATTGAATGTAACGAAGCGCTTGGGCAGACCGAGATTACGGGAATAACCTGCGATTCAAGGTCCGTTAAGGAGGGCTATGCCTTTGTCTGCATCAAGGGGGCAAAATCGGACGGTCACGATTACGCCCAAAAGGCTGTTGAAGGCGGCTCGGCGGTTGTTGTCGCCGAGCGGGATTTGGGACTTGATAATCAGATAGTAGTACCCGATACCCACGCGGCGTATGCCGATATGTGCGCTAAGTGGTTCGGAAATCCCGCCGACAGCCTAAAGCTTTTGGGCGTTACGGGTACAAACGGCAAAACCTCGGTTACCTATATGATGAAAAAAATACTCGAAAAGGCGGGCTATAAGGTCGGTCTTATCGGAACGATTCAGAATATGATAGGCGACGAGATTATTGCCGCCCACAATACAACCCCGAACGCCTATGAGCTTAATTCACTTTTCGCCCTTATGAAGGCGAAGGGCTGTACCTATGTTATTATGGAGGTTTCCTCCCACGCGCTTGACCAGTCGAGGGTATACAGACTTAACTTTGAGGCGGCTATGTTTACCAATCTTACCCAGGATCACCTTGATTACCATATTACTATGGATAATTATCTTGCTGCTAAGAAAAAGCTGTTTTATATGTGCAAAACCGCCGTTATCAACAGCGACGACCCATATGCCCAGAGGCTTTGCGAGGGTCTTGATTGTAAAATTACCACATATTCGCTGGGCGACGCTTCGACCTACAGCGCAAAGTGCGTAAAATACCGTCCCGCAAGCGTGGAATACGAGTTTGTAAGCGACAGCGAGATAGGTCACATTAAGGTTAATACGGGCGGAAAATTTACCGCCTACAATTCGCTTTGCGCCGCCGCCTGCGCGGTGGAAATAGGTATTCCGTTAGCTACCGTCGCCGAGGCGCTTAAAGAGCTTCACGGCGTTAAGGGCAGGGCGGAGGTTGTGCCGACGGGCAGGGATTTCACGATTATTATAGACTACGCCCATACCCCCGACGGACTTAAAAATATACTCTCCACCTTCCGTGAATGTGAGAAAAACCGTCTTATCGCGGTCTTTGGCTGCGGCGGCGACAGGGATAAAACCAAACGACCGATTATGGGAAATATTGCGGCGCACTATTCCGATTACGCGATAGTCACAAGCGATAACCCGAGAACCGAGGAGCCCGCCGCCATTATCGAGGATATTTTAGAGGGAATGAAGGGCGCGGTTATACCCGTAAAGGTTATAGAAAACCGAATCGAGGCGATAAAATTCGCTGTTTCAATCGCCCAAAAAGATGATATAATAGTACTTGCGGGAAAGGGTCACGAGACCTATCAGATTTTAAAAACAGGCACTATTCATCTTGACGAGCGCGAGGTTGTGGCAGAGGCGCTTGCCGAGTTATCCTGAACGGATTACCATTAAAAAGGAGCGTTGAGTGAGAAAATGAAAGATTTAACTCCCGTAATAGCCGCCGCTGTGGCTTTTGCCGTGACAGCGGGTCTCGGATATATTGTAATTCCTTATTTAAAACGTCTTAAATTCGGGCAGACTATATTGGACATAGGTCCTAAGTGGCACAAAAGCAAGGAGGGTACTCCCACAATGGGCGGCGTTATGATTGTCGCCGGGGTTATACTGTCACTCGGAATTGCTTTCGCTTATTCCGCAATATCGGGCGGGCGGTTTGCCTTAGAAATGAAGACCCCCTACCGTCTGTCGGTTTTCCTCGCGGGAATTATTATGGCGCTTTGTATGTCGGGAATCGGCTTTATGGACGACTATATCAAGGTTGTGAAAAAGCGGAATTTAGGGCTTACCGCAAGGCAGAAAACCTTTTTACAGCTGCTTGTTGCGGCGGCGTATCTTGCAACCCTTTGTATTTCGGGAATGAAAAGCACCGTAATTCCCTTTATAGGTGAAATCGATGTAACAAAGGGCTTAGGTCTTCTTTTCTGGCCGGTTGCGCTGATGTTTATTTACGGCTTTACAAACGCCGTTAACGTTAACGACGGCATTGACGGCTTAGCGTCGACGGTTACTCTGGTGGTTGCCTGCGCCTTTATGCTTGCTTCGGGCTTCCTTTACAATATGGGAATTAACGCGATGTCCGCCGCGCTGGCGGGAGCATGCGTGGGCTTTATTGTCTGGAACGCAAAGCCCGCACGGGTCTTTATGGGGGACACGGGCTCAATGTTTTTGGGCGGTATGGTAGTGGCGATTTCGTTCGGCACCGAAAGACCCGTACTCCTTATATTCGCGGGAATAACCTACTTCCTTGAGGCGCTTTCGGATATTATTCAGGTTGCGTACTACAAGCGCACCAAAAAGCGTTTATTTAAAATGGCGCCGCTTCATCATCATTTTGAAATGAGCGGCTGGTCGGAGCAGAAAATCGTTGTTGTTTTTTCGCTTATAGCCGCAGTAGGCTGTACAATAGCGTTGCTGCCGATTATATTTAATAAGTAAATCGGAGGATAGAAAGGTATGGCAAAGATAAAAAGGAAGAAAAATGAATACGTATCGGGTAAGCTCGATATAACCTTTTTGTCTTTTGTGCTTATCCTGCTTACAGTCGGTCTTGTTATGCTTTTTTCGGCGAGCTATGCCTATTCCTACGAATATTACGGCAACAGCTATAAATTTATAACAAGACAGTCTATGTTCGCGGTCTTAGGGGTCGCGGCGATGCTTATAATTTCAAAAATAGACTATCATTTCTGGCGCAAATTTGCCTGGATTGTTTACGGTATTTCGATTGCTATGCTTGCGGTCGTAAAGGCGCTCCCCCCTATGATAAAGGGAATGGACGTAAAGCGCTGGATTGTTATAGGTCCTATTAATTTTCAGCCCTCCGAGGTTGCTAAATTTGCGGTTATACTGCTTTTTTCCTCCCTTATAGCGGCGAATTACAAGCAGATGAAAAATATAAAATTTATTGCTTTGCTTGTATTATTGCTGGTAGCTCCCTGCGGACTGGTAATTATCGAGCCGCACCTTTCGGCAACCGTCCTTATTTTTGCGATAGGCGTTGTTCTGCTTATAGTCGGGGGACTGCAGAAAAGATATATTTTCGGCGGAATAGCCTTGGGCGGCGTACTCGGTGTAGGCGCTATCGCGACCGGCGTTATCGGCTACGGCTCGGACCGTGTTAAATATTGGTTAGACCCGTGGGCGGACGCTAAGGGCTTGGGCTTTCAAACCATTCAGTCGCTATTAGCAATCGGCTCGGGCGGAATATTGGGGCGCGGAATAGGGCAGTCAAGGCAGAAATATCTATGGGTTCCCGAACCCCACAACGATTTTATTTTCGCGATAGTATGCGAGGAATTGGGACTTATCGGCGCGCTTGTTATAATACTTCTTTTCTGTCTGCTTGTGTGGCGCGGTTTTTCGATAGCTATGCGGGCTAAGGATAAATTCGGCTCGCTTTTGGCGATAGGACTTACCTTTCAGGTAGGTCTTCAGGCAATGCTTAATATCTGGGTTGTTACCAACACCATTCCTAATACGGGAATAAGTCTTCCGTTTTTCAGCTACGGCGGAACCTCGCTTTTGATACTGCTTGCCGAAATGGGTATAGTGCTGTCGGTATCAAGGGGAGCTAATATAGAAAAAACCTGATATTTTTAATCGGAGGAAACGGTTATGAAGATACTTTTTGCGGGCGGCGGCACAGCGGGGCATATCAATCCCGCGCTTGCCATTGCGGGATATATTAAGGAACGCCACCCCGACGCCGAGATTTCATACATCGGCACGGCGGATAAGCTTGAAGCAAGACTTGTCCCCGAAAAGGGGTACGATTTTCATACAATCGACGTGGCGGGCTTTCAGCGAAAGCTAAGTATAAAAAATATAGGAAGAAACATTAAGGCGGTAGGCAAGGCGATTACCTCCTCTAACGATTCTAAACGGCTGTTAAGGGAAATTAAGCCCGATTTGGTCGTCGGAACCGGCGGCTATGTAAGCGGCCCCGTACTGCGCGAGGCGCAAAAGCTGGGCTTTAAAACCGCGATACACGAGCAAAACGCCTTCCCCGGAGTGACTACAAAAATGCTGGCGGAAAGGGCTGACAGGGTAATGCTTGCAATGCCCGAGGCAGAGCGTTATTTAAAGCTTAAAAAGCCGCCGGTCATTACGGGAAATCCCGTAAGAAACGAGCTTTTAAGCGTCACGCGTGAGGAAGCAAGGCGAAAATTAGGGCTTGATAATCGCCCGCTTATACTATCATTCGGCGGCTCTTTAGGCGCAAGGCATATCAACGAAGCTGTGACCGAGCTTATTAAGTGGCATAACGGCACCGATAAGTTTTACCATATCCACGGAACCGGCAAGGTTGGCTACGAGGCTATGACGGAGGCGCTTAAGGACGTAAAGCTCTCGCCGCTTATCGACGTTCGGGAATACATTAACGATATGGACGTATGTATGGCGGCGGCGGACCTTGTAATATGCCGTGCGGGCGCGATAACATTAAGCGAGCTTTCCTGCTTAGGCAAGCCGTCGGTGCTTATCCCGTCCCCCTTTGTGGCGGAAAACCACCAGTTCCATAACGCTATGACCCTTAAAAAGGCGGGCGCGGCGGAGATTCTTGAGGAAAAGGATTTAAGCGGCGAAAGCCTTATAAATATCGTTATGAGGATAATCGAAAATAAGCCCCTGCTTGAAAAAATGGGGGCGGCGGCGCGCAAACACGCTATTTCCGACGCAAACAAAAGAATTTACGACGTTTTAATGCAATTATACACCGAGGCGTGACAATTTCCGCATTTTCGCATAGTATGAACTGTGAGAAAAGTTTTACTGTGAGAGGGTGCGGTAAATGTCCGAGATTATTATAGGCGGCGGAAAACGGCTTTCGGGCGACTTAAACGTGCAGGGCGCTAAAAACAGCGTTCTGCCGGTGCTTGCGGCGACGGTGCTGTGTGGAAAGGAATGCGTCATACATAACTGTCCCGCGCTTTCGGATGTGGAAACCTCAATTAAAATTTTAAGGGCGCTCGGTTGCTTTGCCCAAAGACAAGGGGACGCGGTTACCGTAAATAGCGAGGGAATAAGCGGCTGTGAAATTCCCGACAGCCTAATGCGGGAAATGCGCTCCTCTGTGGTCTTTTTAGGCGCGATAATCGGAAGATGCAAAAAGGCGGTCATAAGCAGTCCGGGCGGCTGTGAATTAGGACCGCGGCCTATTGATTTGCATTTGTCCTCCCTTGAAAAAATGGGGGTCACGGTTACCGAGGAGCACGGTTTTTTGTACTGCACCGCCGAAAAGGGACTTCACGGCGCGGAAATAAATCTTGTTTTTCCGAGCGTGGGCGCTACCGAAAATATTATTCTCGCGGCGGCTACGGCTAAGGGTATAACGGTAATTCACGGCGCGGCGAAGGAGCCGGAAATAAGCGACCTTGCCGACTTTTTAAACAGCGCAGGCGCTAAGATTTACGGCTGTGGGTCGGATACCGTTAAAATTTACGGGGTAGAAAAGTTAGGCGGCGCGGAGCATACGATTATTCCCGACAGAATCGCGGCGGCAACCTATATGGCGTGCGCCGCGGTTACGGGCGGTACGCTTACTCTTAATGGAGTTATGCCGTCCCATATGGTTTCATTATTCTGGCTTTTTAAGGAATGTGGGTGCGGCGTTGAGCTTTCGGGAAAAAGCGTAAGGATTACGGCTCCCGAAAGGCTTTCGGGGGTGCCGACGGTGAGAAGCCTCGTTTACCCCGGCTTTCCTACCGACGCGGGACCTATTGCCGTGGCAATGCTAAGTCTTGCTAAGGGAACATCGGTATTTGTTGAAAATATATTTGAAAACCGTTTCCGCTATGTCGACGAGCTTAAGCGCTTCGGAGCGAAAATCAAAACCGAGGGCAAGGCGGCGGTTATCGAGGGCGTAAGCGAGCTTTCGGGCGCGGACTGCAAGGCTACAGATCTTCGCGGCGGCGCGGCGCTTATTATTGCGGCGTTAGCCGCAGGGGGAGAGTCCAAAATAGGGGAAATACACCATATAGAGCGCGGCTATGACGATATAGCGGCGGCTTTAAAACCGCTTGGAGCGGATATTAAATACAGTAAGGAATGATAGCTTGAAAAGGACGGCGCAAAACGACGAGTTTTTGAAAAAAAGAAAAGCGCGTCAGCGCAGGATAAGGCGGCGGCGTATCCTAATAGGACTTACGCTGCTGATTGTTCTGCTTATTGCCGCGGGCGCGGCGCTGTCGCTTACGGTTTTCTTCCCGATAGAAACCCTTACCGCGGCGGGGAGCGAAAAATACACAGCCGAGCAGATTACCGAGCTAAGCGGCATAGATAAGGGCGACAATCTGTTTACCGCCTCGGTAAAGCTTGAGGCAATAAGGGAAAAGCTACCTTATATTGAAAGCGTTAAGCTTAAGCGCAGTCTCCCCGATACCCTTACAATAACCGTCACCGACGCGGAGGATTACGCCTGCTATTATACCGATAATAAGTACTTTAAGGTAAGCAAGGCGGGCTATGTTCTTGACAGCCTTGACGAAATGCCGCAGGAGCTGCCTATTATAACCGCTACGGGAGTAAAATGCGTTCTCGGCAAAAAGGTTGCTTTTTCAAATGAAAAAACCGAAAAGCTAATCGGCGAAATCGGCACTTTAGCCGCCGAAGAGGGCTTAAGGCTTAACAGTATAGATGTCTCCGACGAGCTTTCGATTACCGTTAAGGCGGAAAATAGGTTTATCGTCAACCTCGGAACCTCAAATTATCTTGAAAACAAGTTTGCCCACCTTGCGGGAATGATAAAGAATATAGACCCCGCGAAAACAGGAAAAATAAATTTGAGTATGTGGACGGCAGACAATACCGAGGGAACCTTTGTAGAGGGGAGTATAGAATAGCGAATTTTGCATATTTAACCTCACGAAAAGTCTTAGGTTTTCGGCAGTTTTAAAAAAAATACAAGAATGTAATAAAAAGTGTTGAAATTTAAAATAAGATATGTTATTATCTAAATATAACTATAATTGTGCAGAATAATATCTTTACATAAACACGGAGGAATTCAAAATGCCATTTGAAGTAGCAGAAGAACAAGAGAATGTAGTACAAATTAAGGTCGTCGGCGTAGGCGGCGGCGGCGGAAACGCCGTTAACCGTATGGTGGAGGCAGGCGTACGCGGCGTTGAGTTTATAGCAATCAATACCGATAAGGCGGCTTTGCTCCAGTCAAGAGCCAACCAGAAAATTCAGATAGGCGACAAGACCACCGCCGGTATGGGCGCAGGTGGCAATCCCGATAACGGTCGCGCCGCAGCTGAGGAATCAAGAGACGAGATTACCGCGGCTATCCGCAGTGCAGATATGATTTTCATTACCGCGGGTATGGGCGGCGGAACAGGTACGGGCGCGGCTCCCGTTGTGGCGGCTATCGCTAAGGAGCTTGGAATCCTTACCGTAGGTATCGTAACAAAGCCCTTCGGCTTCGAGGGTAAAAAGCGTATGACTCAGGCTGAGGCGGGTATCGCGGCTCTCCGTGAGCAGGTGGACAGCCTTGTTGTTATCCCGAACGAGCGCTTAAAGTTCGTTTCCGAGCAGAAGATTACCTTTAAAAACGCTTTCTATATTGCGGATGATGTTCTCCGTCAGGGCGTACAGAGCATTTCCGAGCTTATCAATGTTACCGCTCTCGTTAACCTCGACTTTGCCGATGTTAAGTCCATTATGGCGGACGCGGGCTATGCTCATATGGGCGTTGGCGTTGCAACAGGCCGCGACAAGGCGGAGCAGGCGGCGCGCGCGGCTATCAACAGCCCGCTTATCGAGACCTCTATGGAGAACGCTCGCGGAATCATTATCAGCATTACCGGCTCTGACGATATCGGTCTTGAGGAGGTTGAGCTTGCTTCCTCTATTATCACCGATATGGCTCACCCCGACGCGACCATTATCTGGGGCGCTCAGCTTGACGACACCCTCGAGGATACTATCCGCGTAACCGTTGTTGCGACCGGCTTGGGCGACGACAAGAAGGACTGTCTCTTATACACATCTGACGCTGCCGACGATATGCAGTGTGT
>CAMCIX010000025.1 GCA_945875045.1 uncultured Clostridia bacterium
ACATTAAGCTTTACGCAGGCTGGAAGGTAGCCGAAAAGGACGCCTCAGGCTCACAAAACGCCACTAATGAAAAGGAGCCTATTTACAATACCGTGACCGACTATGAAAAGGTTGAGCAAACGGTAGATGTTGAAGTTCCCGATAAGGAGCTTGACGAGCAGCTTACCTTTGCCGATACCGATAAGGTAGGCAAGATTAATAAGCAGAATACAAGCGCCGACGCGTCGGATGGTTCCTCGAACCTTGTTTGGATAATAATTGCAATCGCAGGCGGAGTAGTTCTGGTTGCGGCGGCAGCGGTTGTTACCGTAATAGCAGTTAAAAAGCGCAAAAGGCGCAATTAAGCAGAGGAGGATATAATACTATGAAAAAAAGAATAACCTCAATTATACTTGCGGCGTGTATGTTCCTCCTTTGCAGCTGCGGGGATAAAACCCCGGCAAAGGTTGGGACAGGAAACGTTAAGACAGATAATCAGTATGTTATCGCGATGAATCCTTATGTTGTTTTTGAGGACGGAACGGTTTCCAGTCTCAGAAACGACGCCGCCAAGGCTATTTCCAAGGATGTTTCGGCAAAATCAGCTACCGCTCTTTATGATGATACAAATTGGAAATGGATTTACGCCGACGAGGACGGACAATGGACAAAGCGCCTTGTCCGTCAGGCGGCTGTCTGGCAGAACGGAGCGGGCAATACCGTAAAAGGCGCACCCTATGCCTATTCGGTAAACGACGCCTGCACCTCCTCGCTCGCGGTTTTCGACTCTTCAAAAATGAAGGTGGAGGGCTGCGCGGACGGCGAGCTTCCTCAAAACGGCGTTATTATGACCTTTAACGGGGGCTATGAAGAGGGACTTTGCTATACTGCCGATAAGGACTGCACCGTTACCTTTTCGGATACAGGCTACGGCAATATCGCGGTTGTAGGTAAGCTTGCCGGCGAAAAAACCGCCTTTTTCGATAAGGACGGCGCGGCATCCGCTATAGTACTCCGCGTCTACAGAAACGGCCGCATTTACTGGCAGGGCGTGCTTGATAAGGATAATACGGCGGTTGAATTCCCATATCTTTCGGAAATCGAGCTTACCGCGGGCGACAGCATTATAATCTCCGCCGACGCGGTGAACGATACCGAGGGCATAGTAACCGGTAACTGCGATTTACCGGCAACCGAAAAAACCGTCACAAAGACCATTAAGCACGAACGCCAAGAGCTTGTCGGCTATAAGGATAATCAGGCGAATAACGGCACGGATAACTCTAAAGTAGTTGATATTCCCTTTGTTGAGGACGGTATTATTAATTTCACCATTGTAACGCCAAAGGGAGCTGCCGCGGAGATTTCTAAAGCTGTGGCAAAGCTCAGAACGGGAATGAAATCGGCTTTGGGCGAGATGCCGGACGCTACAAACGATGAGTTTGACGGCAACTCCGACGATTACAGAATTTTGGTTTATAACACCAGATTCGACGCGTCGGTAAAGGCGCTTAATGATATTAAAGCCACACGCTCCGCTAACGACGGTGACTTTATTATCAGAATGTCGGGCAAGGATTTGGTAATTGCCGCAGGCAATGAGGATTCGCTTCAATCGGCGGTTGAATTTTTCCTCGCAAATTACTGCAAGGACGAAAAATCCGTAATTCAAAGCAATCTCAATTATGTTTCGGCAAATTACAACCCCTTAAAGGACATAACTCTTGCCGGTACTCCGATTACCGAATATAAAATTGTATATTCTCACGTTGCCTCGTTTATCGAGACTTCTGCGGCAAAGCATATCCGTGATGAGATAATCCGCCTTTGCGGTAAACGCCTTGAAATGGTGGACGACAGCGCAAAGGCTTCCGCAAATGAAATATTGGTAGGAACTACAAACCGTACCTCGTCGGCTGATTACAGCAATGCTACTAACGCGACTGCAATCAATAAGACCAACGACGTGGCAAGGCTTGCCGATACGGGCTACACGGTTAAGGTTGAAAACGGTAAAACCGTAATTCTCGGCGAGCATATTTACGCGGTTAACGCGGGCGCTATCGCTTTCGCAGATACTTTAAAGAAAAACGCTTCTTTGAACAGTGGCTTTGAGCTTTCGGGCGAATATGACAGCGGGTATTCTCTTACAAACGGCTATAAGCTTACCTGGTCGGACGAATTTAACGCCGCAAAGCTTTCCGACGTATGGCAGTCTAAGGGTACAAACATCGATAAAAATGTTTTAGGCGGTAAAACCACCGTTGTTAAGGCGAACAACGTATTAAAGGACGGCGCTTTGCATCAGGTGGTAACGAGAAACGGGAACAATCTACAAGTCGGCTCGCTTTACTCTACCGGCGCTAAGAAAATGATGTTCAAATACGGTTATCTTGAAATACGCGCTAAGCTGCCTACAGTAGAGGGAATAGGCGCCGCTTTCTGGACTCAGGGAGATATCGCCTCTCCGTTCCTTGAAATCGACCTTTATGAAACCTTCGGCAATCCCCTCCAGGTAAAATCCAATCTTCATACCTGGGGTCCCGGCGATGAGCACAGAAACCTTTTAGGCGGCGACGGCGGCATACTCAATAATTCCGAGGGTGTATCCAAGGCATTCGGCACGGAATATCACACTATCGGTATCGAATGGGACGACGATATCTGTACCTTCTATGTTGACGGTCAGATGACGGTTACCTTTGATTGCTCGGCGGAAACGTACAACTGCTTTGATAAGGCGGCGTGGCTTATTTTAAGCTGCGACCCCTGCGAATCGAGCTACAGCTCTAATCTTATTGACAATAGCTTTACGGGCGACGAAGCCTCCTACGACTGGATTCACATTTACCAGAAAGAGGATAACGGCTCGGTAATGTATCAAAAGAAATAGTAGGGTCGAGCGTCCCCGACCGACCGTTAAGAGCGTAAATTTAATAACCGTAGGCGGGGGCTCGGCTCCCGCCGAGAACGTCGGGCGAAATTTTGCGGTTTCCCTTAGAGGCGCAAACTGTTATTAACCGCCCACGGAAAAACAGCGTTTTATAATAGTTTTCCTTAATATTTCAAAAGGGCGAAGCTCACGCGCTCTTTTAAAATAAAAAAAGGTTCTTTTGCAAAAGTCGGGGTGTAGACTGGCTCCCTCTGACGAGGGAGCTGTCGAGCGAAGCGAGACTGAGGGAGAGAAAAGCCAAAGTATATATCTATCTTTATTCTTTCTCTCCTTCAGTCACGGCAAAGCCGTGCCACCTCCCTCGTCAGAGGGAGGCGATAAGTGTTGAAACCCCAACATTAAGAATAGAACCAAAATAAATTTATTGGAGGTAAATTATGCGCAAAATTCTATCAATCATTTTGACTGCAGCAATGACCCTGTCGTTGTTCGCCGCAATCCCTTTCGGCGCAAGTGCCGAGGCAGCGGGTACTGCCCTAACCTTTGACGAACAAGCCGAAATCGATTATTACAACACAGATGTCGGTAAAAACTCTACCGCAGCCGTTCAAGACAGCGGAACAACGCAGGGGAATGCATTCAAGTACACCGTTCTTGACAGAGACTGGGGCGAAGCATGGGAATCAATTCTTAGAATCGCTCAGCCCCAAACCGACGGTTCGGTTTCCTCTTACAAGGTGAAGGCAGGCAGGACTTACAGCATTAGCTTTAAGTATAAAAACGATACGCCTGTAAGCAGCTATGGCTTTTACACAAAAATCCTGTTTGTATCTGAGCTCAACAATATGGGCAACCTTTTTTATGACTGCAACGGTTGTGTCGAAGCTTGGACTGAAAAAATCCAGATTCCCAATGTTACCATCTCCCCGGGAACAAATACACAGGCTGCTACAGACGGTTGGCAGGATTACTCGGCCTCCTTCTATGTGCCGAAAAATATCACTTTAGATGAGATTGCTTTGATATTCGCCATTGACGACACCAATACAGACGCTTCATTCTGGGTAGACGATATCCTCGTTCAAGAAGCCGACGATAACGGCGTTTCCGTAATGGATTTCCAAAGCGAATCCGCTAAAACCTTCTATGCTGACGGCAATAACAATCAACAATTTGAGATTTCACAAACTTGGCAGACCTCCGGCGACGACCTCGGTATGAAGTTTTCATCTGTCGCGGGATATTCTTCCGATACTACTACCCCTGTTTTCAGATTATCGCAGAGCAATGCAAACGGTACGGTTACACCGATTACTGTAAAGGCGGGCGAGAGCTATGAGCTTTCCATCGACTACAAAAATGACTGGGGAGTTAATACCTGGGGCAACTTCTATGTAAAGCTTATGTATATCGACGGCACTCAAAGCGTACAAGGCTTAACAGGCAATCAGGTCAATTTCTGGAAAGACTGGGATGAAGCATATAAAGTTAATCTTGAGGGAGAAAACACATTTCCGAACAAAGAAGGAACTGAATGGCAGACCTACACCTTTAGCTTTACCGTTCCTGATGTAGCCGATGAAAAACAGCTTGCAATCGGTATGGTAAACTCTGAGGATGTAAAAGGTAAAGGCTTTTTCGATAACGTCACCCTTAAAAGAAAAGCAGACGTTATCCTTCACAACGATTCACTTGAAAACGGCTCTTATACCGCGTCTGTTCTTGAGGGAACAGCTATAGAAAATATTCAGCTTCCCGTTGCGGGTTCTAATATCACACACCTGTATACCGACGCGGCGCGCACTCAGCTTTATACAGGAACTACGGTAAACGAAAGCTTAGAGCTGTGGGCTGATATTGAAAACGTCACCGCCGACTTTGATAATTATGTTTTAGCTAAAGACTACTGGGACGGTACAAGCTTCTACATTGAGCAATATTCCGGCACAGTTAATTCTAACGCTTTAACCAACAAAGGTCAGACCAATATAAGCAATAACGAATGGCCCCCCATCGTCAAGTTAATAGACGGCAACGGTAACAAATTAACCACCGTAAACGGTCATATCTATACGCTTGATTTTGATATGGCGGTTGAAGATGTAATCAATATTGGCGATGCGGGCTGGGTAGCGTTAGGTAAGACGGCTAATCTTTCCAGCGGATTAGTTGACGAATCTTTTGCATACACAGGTACGGACAATGAATTAACTAAAACCTACCTTAAAGCCTTGTTTACAGACGCAGAGAGCAAGTCTTACAGACATGTAAAATACGAATTTAAAGGTACGGGCGGAGAGTGTAACATTATTTCCTACCTTGCAGGCACAACAGTTTATTTTGACAATATTAAAATTGTTGATGTTACCGCTCAAAAAGCCCTCAGTGATCAAAACGGCAATGAGCTTGCACGCGGCTATGACGGCGAGAACGTTAAAATCCCCGACGCGGCTGACGCAGACTTCGTTTACTATGCAGACGACAACGGCACACCCGTAGACACAACCGTTATCAGAGAAAATAAGACCCTTACAAAGGTTAATTCAACGATAGCAGTTACAGACACTGATTATGACAGCGTTAACAGAACCGTTTCCTTTACAACCCGTTTCGGCGGCATTGGTTATACCGAGGCAAACGGCGGCGTAACGGTTAACACAATTACCGTTGGAAATACCCGTTATTTCGTAGAGGATATGGGACTTTTAGTAGCTCCCACCGAAAAAGTGACAGGCGAGCTTACCCTTGATAACTTGGGCAACGCTAAACAGATTTCGGGAACAAAACTCAGGTATTCCGCAAAAGGAACAGATGAGCTTCAGGTTACCGCACAGATTAAAACAAGCAAATACAACCGTGAATACACCGTTGTAGGCTACGTAAAATGTGTGGGCGGCAAGGTTATTTACAGCAAAACTCGAAACAGTATTCCTAAGAGCTATAACGCCGCGGCAGGTATCGAGTCGGTTGACGACGACGCTCATACTAGATACAATTATACGCTTGTCTCAAACAGCGAGTTTAATTCGGCTGAAAGTCTTTCAAACGGCTGGAATCCATGGGGTTATGTAAGCAACCCACACGATATCGATGCTAATGCTGCGGATATTAATTATTACAGTGTTGACAGTGCGACTTATACAAATAACGCGGGTGAACTTGTTCTTGACCTTAAAAAGACAAGTGATAATACCTATGACGCTCCCGAATTACTCTCAAATTATCTTTTCACAACAGGCTATGTTGAGGTTAGGGCAAAATATGCAGATGTAGCTGATCTCGGAGGAGCTATCTGGCTTAATTCCGCGCCGCTTACCGACGATATGCTTACAATTAAGCCTGACGCTACCAACGTTTATATGAGACCCGAGCTCGATATAGTGGAGTTTTCTAAAATAAGCGAATTCTATTTCACCTTACACAACTGGGGAACGCCTGAAGGCGGTGAGTTCGGACAGAATAACCAGATTCGATTAGCAAATATTTGGTCTCATCTCGAATCTCCGCACGATTTGAATAATTATCACATTTACGGCTTTGAACGTTCTTCCGATGTGATAAGAATGTATGTAGACGGTACGCTGTATTATGAATTAACATATGCGGACGCACTTGCTACTTATAACACAAATAAGAAGCCCGGTGATTATCAGTACAGAACCGTAAACGAGATAAAAGCCTTGTTTGTAAACCCGACATATCTTATTTTAGGTACAAACGGCGCTCAATCTCTTGCTGTTGGCGAGAGCGCAATAAGCACAATCGACTATGTACGCTTCTACAAGTAATTAAGAGAGAACAGGAGGAAAAGACAATGAAAAAAATTATTGCTGTGCTTATAGCGGCACTTACGATTTCTTCTTTCGGCTTGATTGCAAACGCCGATACTGTTTATCTTTTAGGCGATACCAATAAATCGGGCGAACCTACCCTTAACTCCGCTGATTTGGCGTATCTCAAAAAGGTTCTTTTAGGAACCGAGGAGGATCTCGGTATGTCAAATGTTAATGAAGATGAAAACGGCGATGTAGATATATTAGATTTAGTTCGCCTTAAAAAGCTGCTTTCAAGAGCAGAAAACAGCGGTCCTGCATTAACATACGGCGTAAATGAAATAATAGATGAAGAGAACTGGAACTGATTTTTTTCAGTACCCTTGCCGCATTTGCGGCAGGGGTACTGCACCTAAAAAAGATACCGGATTTGAGACGGAAAGCCTAATATTTCCGTTTGAAATCCGTTATCTGAACAAATATTTTTGGACAGATTAAGCGGCAATAAGCCACCGAGAAAGGAAAGTATTCTGTGAAAGTGAAAAAAAGACTTATTTCATTAGTTTCCGCATTTGCTTTAGCGGCGTCTCTGTTTTCCGTTACCGCCGCGGCTGCAACGCCTGTCGGGGAGGACGGGGCAAAGGAGTTTACACTCCCCGAGCCGCTTAAAATTTCAAGCGGAGAAAAGGCGGATATTGCCGTAAATATGCCCGCGGGCGATTATGATTTTTCCCTTATATTCGGCGTTGCCGACACCACCACTCAAAAGGCGGAATATTCCGTTAAGCTCGACGGAGGCTATGCCTTTGAGGGCGCGCAGCATTTAGAGGCGCGGGTTATATACGAGGACGACGGCGGCATAAGAACCCTTTCAAACGGCGACCAGAACGCTCCCGCGCAAAGGGCAGTAAGCGGAAAAATGGTTTCTATCGCCTGCGACGAGGAGGGAGTACGTCTTTTGCCGTATACCGTGAGCTTGTCGGGCGGTCTACATACCGTTACCGTTGAATGTCTCGGAAACGATTTTATTCTTTACGGAATTAAGCTTTCTGCTCCCGAGGAGTTAAAGCCCTATTCCGAAAAAACCTCCGAATATTCCTCATATAAGAATTACGGCGGCGAGACCCTTTATTTCGAGGCGGAGGATATTCTTTACAGAAACGATTATTCTCTTACGGCTAAATCGGATACGGGAAGCTCGGATATTACGCCTAAAAGCACCACAAATTCCTTAGTCAATTATGTCGGCGGCTCAACCTGGAGCTCACCGGGACAGGAGATAACCTGGGAAATAGACGTACCCGAGGACGGTCTTTACAATATCGGATTTAACTTTAAGCAGAATACGATTATAAACGGCGACGCCTACAGATGGCTTAAAATTGACGGCGAAACCCCCTTTAAGGAGGCTTCGAAGATAGGCTTTAGCTATAAAACCGCGTGGCAGTACAAAACCCTCGGCAATGAAGACGGCGAGGCTTATCTCTTTTATTTGACAAAGGGTAAGCACGAGCTTTCTCTTGCGGTCACCTTAGCTGATGTTGCGGATATATACGAGAGACTTTACAAGCTTTGCTCGGATATAGGAGACACCTACCTTTCCATTGTAATGATTACGGGCGAGACTCCCGATTCAAACCGCGACTATGAGCTGTATAAGCAGATACCGAATTACGAGGAAACCCTTAAGAGCTATTATGACGACCTTACCGCTGTTTCTAATGACCTTAATTCAAGAAGCGATATAAACGGCGAGCTCGACGGCGCGGTTAAAAATATGGCGCGCGTCTGCAAGTCGATGCACGATAAGCGTTATGAATCTCATTTGTATCTAAAATCTTATTTTGATTATTACCAATCCCTATCCTCTTGGCTCTACGATATTAAAAATATGGCGCTTTCGCTTGATAAAATAGTTTTAAGCGCACCCGAAACCGAGGTTACGGGCATTAAAGCGAGCTTCTTTGAAAAGGTAGGCTTTTCTATAAAAAAATTCTTTGTTTCCTTTACGGGCGACTACACAACCGAAAGCCTTAAGGGAGAAGAGACCAAAACCCTTAAGCTTTGGGTTAACTGGGGCAGAGATCAGGTTAAAATTTTGAACACCCTTATAGGCGAGAGCTTTTCACCCCAAACGGGAATAAACGTTAAGGTTGAGCAGGTCAACGCAAGCCTTGTTCAGGGCGTCATTTCAAACAATTCGCCCGACCTTTACCTCAATTTGGCAAGAACCGAGCCTGTAAACCTCGCAATGCGCGGAGTGCTTTATCCGCTTTCCGAGTTTGAGGATTATGAGGAGGTGCTTAAAAACTTCCAAAGCGGCGCGGAGGAGCCCTATATCTACCACGGAAAAACCTATGCGCTCCCCGATACACAGGGCTTTAACATTATGTTTGTAAGAGACGATATTTTTGAGCGCCTCGACCTTGAAGTGCCGCGCACCTGGGAGGATTTCGCCTCCGCAACCTCTGTTTTGCAGAGAAAGAATATGAACAGCTATCTTCCTTATTTAAGAATTACCGCAGCTACAACGGTAAACACGGGCGCGGGCGGTCTTTCGATTTACCCCACAATGCTCTTACAAAGCGGAGAAAGCCTTTATAACGACGAGCTTAACGCCACAAACCTTAACTCGGCGGGTGCGGTATCCGTATTCAAATTATGGACCGACTTTTACTCAAAATACAAGCTCAATCCCGATATAAACTTCTACCAGCGTTTCAGGGTAGGTAACGTGCCGCTCGGTATTACAAGCTATGCGCAGTATTTAACCTTTGCGGTTGCCGCCCCCGAAATCGCAGATAAATGGTCGATCGAGCTTCTGCCGGGTATCGAGCGCGAGGACGGTACTGTAGATTATACCTCGGCAGGGTCGGGAACAGGCTGTTCAATTATGAACTCCAGCAAAAATAAGGACGCCGCATGGGAATTTATTAAATGGTGGGTTTCCGCCGATACCCAGTACAGCTATTCCTTTAACTGCGAGGCGGTGCTCGGTCAGTCGGGAAGAATTACAACCTCTAATGTTGAGGCGTTAAAGAGACTCTCCTGGGATTCAAAGAGCCTTAAAGTTATAATGGAGCAATGGGCGAACGTTAAGGAGCTTCCCGAGGTTCCCGGCAGCTATTACGTATCGCGTTCTATCGACCAGGCGTTCTGGGCGGTGTATAACAACGAGGCAACGCCTAAGGAAGCCCTTAACAAATGGACTAAGAGCTGTAATTCCGAAATTGAACGCAAAATTGAAGAATACGCCGATAAAAAGTGAGTGAGGAATTGAAGATATGAATTCAAAAATTAAAAAGCCCCAATTCGGCGGCAGACGTTGGCAGCTTTATGTTCTGCTTGCTCCCTTTATGATATTTTTCATTCTTATGACGGTGCTCCCTGTTTTAGCGTCCATCGTTTTAAGCTTTTTCAACTTCGATATGGTGTCCTTCCCGAAATTCTCGGGCTTGGACAATTATGTACGTATGTTTTTGCAGGACGATATTTTTCCCATAGTCCTTAAAAACACAATATTGCTTGCGATTTTAACAGGACCTGCGGGCTTTCTGCTCTCATTCGTGCTTGCGTGGTTTATTAATGAGTTCGGTCCTGCGGCGAGAACAATATTTTCCTTTATGTTCTATGCGCCGAGCCTTGCGGGCAACGCGGTTTACATCTGGCAGATACTCTTTTCAAGCGACAGCTACGGCTATATAAACAGCTTTTTACTCTCCTTGGGACTTATTACCGAGCCTATCGCATGGCTTTCAAGCGCTGATTATATTGTGCCGATAGTGGTGGTGGTTCAGCTGTGGTCGAGCCTCGGAATCTCGTTTTTGTCGAACCTTTCGGGTCTTCAAAACGTAAACTCCGAGCTTTACGAGGCAGGCGCGATAGACGGTATCCGCAATCGCTGGCAGGAGCTGTGGTACATAACCCTTCCCGGTATGAAGCATATGCTGCTTTTCAGCGCGGTTATGCAGATTTCAAGCGCCTTTTCAATCAGCGCGGTTATTCAGCAGTTGGCGGGCTATCCGACCGTAAGCTATGCCGCCGATACCATAGTATCCTATCTTTCGGACGTAGGTACGGTTAAATACGAAATGGGCTACGCCTCGGCGCTGTCGGTAGTGCTTTTCCTGCTTATGGTGGCTACTCGCTGGCTTACCAATAGGCTTATAAATAAGACAGGTAGGTGATAGGGATGAAAAAGAATATACGCGAAATACTTCATCTGCCTCAAAGGAATCAGATGAAGAGATATACACGCTCAAAGGCGTGAAACTTCTTTTATTTCTTCTTCCTGTTTGCGGCTGGCGTTTTCTCGCTTTTGCCTATTATTTACTGCGTTGTAACCTCCTTTAAGC
>CAMCIX010000026.1 GCA_945875045.1 uncultured Clostridia bacterium
ATAGAAATGAAGGACCCTACCACCATTTTGTTGGTTTCGATTTTCTTAGGTAGCTTAGGAGTTGACCGCTTTATGCTCGGCGATATCGGAATGGGTATTTTGAAGCTTTTAACCTGCGGCGTTTGCGGTATTCTTACAATTATTGACTGGTTCACGATTTCTAAGAAAACCAAAGAGCTTAACTTTAACAATGTTATGACAATGCTTTAAGGCATTAAAAACTAAAATCAGGCGGCGCTTGCTTTTGCGGGCGTCGCCTTTATTAGAGGTAATCAGCTTGAACTACACCGTAAAACGCTCCAAAAGGAAAACTGTGGGGCTAGAAATCACAAAGGATTGCGAAATTATTGTCCGCGCTCCTATAGGAATGAGCGACAAGCGGATAGCCGAATTTGTTGAAAAATGCAGCGGCTGGATAGCAAAAAAGCTCCCCGAGGCTCAAAAAAGAGCTTCGAAAAGCCGAGAAATCGGAAAAATGGAGGCGGAGCTTCGCCGTGCGGCATATGAAGCAATACCCCCGCTTGTCGAAAAATATTCAAAAATAATGGGGCTTAAGCCCTCGTCGGTCAAAATAACCTCTGCCAAAAAACGTTTCGGCTCCTGCAGCAGCAAAAACGGGCTTTGCTTTTCGTGGCGGCTTTTGGCATATCCGACTGCGGCGGTAGAATATGTGGTAGTGCACGAATTAGCCCACATTAAGCACCATAATCACAGCGCCGCATTTTACGCGCTTATTGAAAAATATATGCCCGATTATAAGGAACGCCAAAGGCTGCTTAAAATATAATAAGTAAACCGAGGTTTATAAAGGAAAAGTATAAAAATATTTTGTCGGTCAGGCGTCTTGTCTGTCTGATTTCTGAAATTCGGAACGGATAAATCCGTTCCCTACATTATTCGTTTTAACGTAGGGAAGGCATTTATGCCTTCCGCGTCTAATATCTAACGTCTAAAATCTGACATCTAATTCGTAGGGGAGGGTCTCTGTGCCCTCCCCTGCAAATACACAGACAAACCCCGATTTGATACTCAAAAACCGTATTTTATTCTTCCGGCTTACGCTCGGATTCCTTGAACAGCCTTTTATAATCGGTGGGATCAAAATTCTTTAAAAACTCCTCCCAATCCTCATCTGTAAGGTCCTTCCCTCTTGACTGATATATTTCAAAAAGATTATCGGTCACCTTTTTATAAAGCTTTTCGGTCTTTAGCCGTGCGCGGAGGGCGATTACCGTTGTCGCAGTCATAAGTATTATCAAAATAGTAAGCGGAATTAAATGCCTCCAATAAAAAGAGGCAGTAAAGCCGAAAACACCAAGGCTGTCCTGCATAACCGTGCCGAAAACGGGTATCAGAATTATTTCGGAAATTACGCTCAATATACCCGCGGCAAGCTTAAACTTAAAAAAGCTCAAAACATACCCCGCAATAATCAAAGACGTGCAAGCACAGACCGAAATCAGGCTGTTAAGTATACCCGCCATTTTGTCCGTCCCGCCGTAGACCAAGAGCATACCGCTGATAAACAGCAAATTTATCCCCACGGTGTATATAAACACAAGGCTGTAAAGCACTCGAAGGGTCTTATAAAGCTTTCCGTCGGTTTTGGCGTATTTTATGCCGTTTTTTTCCTCGACCATTCTAACGCGCAGTAAAACGCTTTCCTGCATCTTCATATTTTGGCTCCTTCTATACAAAATTATCTTACTAAAAACCGAACCGAGGTTCACCGTTTTGATGAACCTCGGTTAACTTTAAGCAGTTCTTTTAAACGCCCTTAATTTATCAGTTGCAGATTGTAATTTCGGTATCCTTATCAAAGAGATGAATCTTCGCGGTTTCAAGAGCGATAGTGATTTTATCTCCCGGACGGGCAGTGTTAGTCGGGCTAACGCGTGCGTTGATTGACTGACCCTCACAGTTCATATAGAGATAGGTTTCAGCACCCATAAGCTCGGTAACCTCGACATCGGCTTCGATAACGCCGTCCTTATACTGCGCGATAAGGTCTTCCTCATTGTGAACGTTCTCGGGACGGATACCCATAATAACTTCCTTGCCAACATAAGCCTCAAGGCAGTTATCCGTATTCTTAGAAGCGGGAAGCTTAATCTTATACTTAACGCCTGCGCGGGTCTTGGTATCCTCAGAGCCGAACTCTACCAAATAGTCGCTACCCTCTTTAAGGAGCTTAGCCTCGATAAAGTTCATCTGCGGAGAACCGATAAATCCGGCAACGAAGAGGTTGCAGGGACGCAGGTAAAGGTTGTTAGGAGTATCAACCTGCTGAACAAGACCGCTCTTCATAACAACGATACGGGTACCCATTGTCATAGCCTCGGTCTGGTCGTGGGTAACGTAGATAAAGGTGGTGCCGAGACGCTGGTGAAGCTTAGAAATCTCGGTACGCATCTGTGCACGGAGCTTAGCGTCCAGGTTGGACAGCGGCTCGTCGAGAAGGAACACCTTAGGCTCACGAACGATAGCACGGCCGAGAGCAACACGCTGACGCTGACCGCCCGACAAAGCCTTAGGCTTACGCTCAAGCAGGTGAGAAATATCAAGAATACGGGCGGCTTCCTCTACGCGGCGCTTAATCTCGTCCTTGGGAGTTTTGCGAAGCTTAAGACCGAAAGCCATATTATCAAATACCGTCATATGAGGATAAAGCGCATAGTTCTGGAAAACCATTGCGATATCGCGATCCTTAGGAGCAACGTCGTTAACAAGCTTGTCGCCGATATAGATTTCACCGTCGGAAATTTCTTCAAGACCCGCAACCATTCGGAGAGTGGTGGACTTACCGCAGCCCGAAGGACCTACAAGAATAATAAATTCCTTATCCTTAATTTCAAGATTAAAGTCCGAAACAGCCGTTACTCCGCCCGGATATCTCTTGTAAACATGACGCAAAGACAAACTTGCCATAAAATAATCCTCCTGAATTCAATAGCTTTTAAGTTAATGTTATTATATCAAATTATACTTGAAATTGCTATGCAAAATATACCCAATGTTGAAATGGATATTTTGTTTATTATGCGTTATCCGAACAATTAGAGTCGAAAATTGCCGAATTTAAGTCCGCTTCCGACATTTCCACGCACTCGCCCGGCTTTAAAAAATCAGGCAAAAACAGACCTCCCACAGCCCGCCGTTCAAGGGAGTTCACCCCAAGACCCACAACCCCGAACATACGCTTTATCTGGTGGTATTTTCCCTCGCAGATTTTAATTTCCGCAGTTCTGTCCGAAAGCCTTTTAAGATACGCACTTCGGCAAACCGTACCGTCCGCAAGGGTTATCCCGCGCAAAAAAAGCTCCGGCGCATTATCGGTTATATCCCCGTCGAGCTCGGCTATATAGGTTTTGTATATGCTTTTCTGCGGCGCTAACACCCTATGGGCAAAATCCCCGTCGTCTGTGATAATAAGAAGACCCGTGGTGTCGCGGTCAAGCCTGCCGACAGGGAAAAGCCCCTTTCTCAAAAGGCGCTCGGGAACAAGATCGATAACGGTTTTTCTTTTCTTATCCTCCGAGGCGGAAAGCACCCCCGCGGGCTTATTCATAACGATATATATGTGCTTTTTATATTTAACGGCTTGTCCGTCATATATCACCGAATTGCTTTCGGGGTCAAGCTTGAAATCCGCGTCTTTTTCCTGCGCACCGTCAACCGAGGCTAATCCCCTGCGGATTCCCGTTCGGGCGTCCTTGCGGGAAATATTAAGCTGTGATGAAATAAATTTATCAAGTCTTGTAAGGGGCATTTTTATTACTTTCCTTTTAGTATTTTGAGGTTAGCGCCTTCATTTCGCCGTCTATTCTGACCGAAGAAATATCTCCTCCGATAATAAGCTTATCGGACACAATAATATTCACAACCGCCTCCCCGCCGTCCGCCGAGGGGTAGGTGTAAACCGTGGCTGATTTTCCCCTATAAGGCAGTAAATCAAAGCCTGCGGTTTTCTGGAGTCTGTTGTATTCGTAATAAACCTCCGAAAAATTCTCGGGAATCACAATTTCCTTCGAGGTCGCCGCCGTATCGTCAACGGTAAGCCCCAGTCCCTCGATATACCCTACTCTTGCGGCGTTGGTCGAGCCGTCGATTCCTCCCGCCTCAATCGTAAAGAATTGTCCTAATAAAATCACGGCGATTATAAGTCCCGCTAAAATAACGCAGAGGCTTTTCTTTGAAAGGGTTATAAACAGTCTCATTTTCCTCTCCCCCATATCATTTCACTAAATAATATGAGGCAAAAGGTAAATTTATTCTATCAGGCAGACCGCATGGGCGGAAATTCCGCTTAAATCGCCCGTAAAGCCGAGCCCCTCCTCGGTGGTTGCCTTTATATTTATATCGCAAACCGAAACGCCGCAGTCCTCTGCGATATTATTACGCATCTGCTCGATAAAGGGTGCAAGCTTTGGTTTTTGCGCTATCACAGTAGCGTCTATATTTACTATCCTGTAGCCCTTTTCCGAAAGCAGACCGACGGTTTTTTTAAGAAGTATTCTGCTGTCAATATTAAGATACGCGTTATCATTGTCGGGAAAATGCTTACCTATATCTCCCAAAGCCGCCGCGCCCAAAAGTGCGTCGCATATCGCGTGGAGAAGCACGTCCGCGTCCGAATGACCCAAAAGCCCCATTTCAAACGGAACCGTAACCCCGCCTAAAACAAGCGGTCTTCCCTCTACCAGCTTATGAACATCATATCCGTGACCTATTCTCATTCCTCTGCCTCCCCATTCAATAAATACTCCGCAAGCCGCAAATCCTCCGGAGTGGTTATTTTTATGTTACGGTAACTGCCCGCAACGGTATAAGCCCCGTAGCCCGCCGCCTCCATAACCGACATATCGTCGGTGAAGCCCGAAACGTCTCCGAGCTTTTCGACGGCGTTAAGGTAATCGGAAACACGTACGCCTTGGGGAGTCTGAACCGCGGCAAGTGTGGAGCGGTCGGGGGTGCTGATAATTTTCCCGTCCTTATCCACAACCTTAACGGTATCCTTAACAGGCACAGCGCAGGTGACCGCCGAATGAGACCTTAGCCCCTCTGCCACCGCGCGGATAACCGTACCGTCTATAAAAGGGCGCGCCCCGTCGTGAATAAGCACCGATTGGGCGCTTTTATCAAGCCTTTCGAAGCCCTTTAAAACCGACTCCTGCCGAGTTTTTCCTCCGCAGACAATATCGGTAAGCTTATCAATTCCGTATTTTTCCGCCATTAACTGCATACTGAATACGTCCTCGGGTTTTACTGTAAGAATTATTGAGGAAATAACCTCGGAGCGTTCAAACGCCATAAGGGTTCTTGCAAGCACAGGTACGCCCGAAAGCAGAGCGGTCTGCTTATTTATGCCGCCCATACGGCTTGAAGCACCCGCCGCGACAACTATAACGGGTATTCCCGATTTTTCTTCACCGCAAACCGCATATTCAAGCTTTAATTCCGTAAGCTCCATAGCACTTTACCTCCGTTTAAAGCGGAATTATATAATCAAAAAGCCGCGCCCGCCCCAAAAGGAACGAAGCGCGGCGAAAATGCGGATTATTATTCCTTATCGCTGTCGCAATCACAGCAATCGTCGTCACAGCAATCGTCGCAATCGCAGTCAAAATCAAACTCAAGCTCGGTGCCGCAGTTAGGGCAGGTCATACCCTCGTTGTCGAGCATTTCCTCGTCAAGATAAATGGTATCGTGGCAGGCGGGGCACTCGATTTCGTAAACCTCGTCGTCGCAGTCGCAGCAATCGTCACAGTCGCAGTCGTCATCATCGCCGTAGATTATGTCCTCAACGGTGGAAAGATCCTCGTCAACGGCGTCAATCTGCTCCATAAGCTCGTCACAGCCGTCCTCGATTTCGCAAATTTCAGAGGTAATGTCCCCTAAAAGGTCGATAACCGCGGCAAGGATTTTGCCCTCCTTTGTGGTCTCGTCAAGGTTAAGACCCTCTGCTAAGCCCTTTATATAAGCAATCTTTTCACAAATATCCATTAAAGTATACCTCCCAAAAATTTATGCGCGCTCCATATACTCGCCTGTGCGGGTGTCGATTCTGATCATTTCGCCCTCGTCGATGAAAAGCGGAACGCGGATCTCAGCCCCTGTTTCAAGAGTAGCGGGCTTTGTAGCGTTGGTCGCGGTGTCGCCCTTAAAGCCGGGGTCGGTTTGTGTAACCTGAAGCTCGACAAAGGTGGGCGGCTCAACGCCGAAAACCTTACCCTTATAGGACAAAATCTTGCAAACCATATTTTCCTTTACAAACTTAAAGTTATCGCCCAATTCGCTGCCGTTAATCGGAACCAGCTCATAGGTTTCCTGATCCATAAAGTAATAAAGGTCGCCGTCGGAATAGGAATACTCCATATCCTTTCTCTCAACATAAGCTGTCGGGAACTTTGCGGTCGGGTTGTAGCTCTTTTCAACAACCGAGCCTGTAATAACGTTTTTAACCTTAGTTCTTACAAAAGCGGCTCCCTTTCCCGGTTTTACATGCTGAAATTCAACAACCTGTAAGACGTTTCCGTCCTCCTCAAAGGTTACTCCGTTTCTGAAATCGCCGGCACTAATCATACTTATTAATCCTCCAAATGCTTTTTAACAAAGATATTTCTAATAGAATTATAAGGCTTTATGCGGCATTTGTCAAGTTTTAGTATTGCAGGGCAGCAAGGTTTTTAATTTTTTTTCTTTTTTTCGACCCTTATACGTCTTTTGGCGGTAGGGTTTTCTCGGTCTGTCTCTATTATTCCCTTATTAAAGCCCTGTGCGATAGCGGGATACATATTTTCCGTATCGGCGGTCGCCTGAATTTCATATGTGCCGTAGCGGTTTACCATTTCAAAGGCGGTTTCGGGCATTCCTCCGAAGGGTTCGGAGGAAATATCGAGCACAGGAAGTTCTTTTTCTTTATCATTTTTCGGCATTTTTTCACCCCTTCGCTTATTATGCCCGAAAATATGCTCCTAACCGTTTGACATAAATAAGTAAATATGGTATACTGTATGAGTTATTTTAAGGTCTAATAGGAGGAATAATAATGCTGGATATTAGATTTATTTGTGAAAATCCCGAGCTTGTTAAGGAAAATATAAGAAAAAAATTCAAAGATAACAAGCTCCCGCTTGTGGACGAGCTTATTTCGCTTTACGGCGAGAAATGCAACGCTAACAACCGCGCAAACGAGCTTCGCGCCAACCGCAACAAGGTAAGCAAGCAGATAGGCGTGCTTATGGGTCAGGGCAAGCGCGAGGAAGCCGAGGAAATGAAAAGAATAGTTAACGAGCAGGCAGAGGAATTAAAGGCGCTTGAGGAAAAGGAAGACGCTCTTTCCAAAAAGGTGCTTGAAATTCAAATGAAAATTCCGAATATCGTGGACGCAAGCGTCCCCGTAGGAAAGGACGACAGCGAGAACGTAGAGGTCAAGCAGTACGGCGAGCAGACCCACCCCGATTTTGAAATTCCCTACCACACCGATATTATGCAGCTTTTCGACGGTATCGACAAGGACGCCGCAGGCAGAGTCGCGGGCGAGGGCTTTTACTATCTTATGGGCGACATCGCGCGCCTTCACTCGGCGGTGCTTGCCTACGCGCGGGATTTTATGATTGACAAGGGCTTTACCTACTGCATACCGCCCTATATGATTAGGAGCAAGGTTGTAACAGGGGTTATGAGCTTTGAGGAAATGGACGCTATGATGTATAAGATTGAGGGCGAGGATCTCTATCTTATCGGCACGTCCGAGCACTCTATGATAGGTAAATTTATCGACACCGTCACCCCCGAGGAAAAGCTGCCGCTCACCCTTACAAGCTACTCCCCCTGCTTCCGCAAGGAAAAGGGAGCCCACGGCATTGAGGAACGCGGAATTTACAGAATCCACCAGTTTGAAAAGCAGGAAATGATAGTTATTTGTAAACCCGAGGAAAGTATGGAATGGTTTAACAAGATGTGGAGCTATTCGGTCGAGCTTTTCCGCAGTATGGATATTCCGGTTCGCACACTCGAATGCTGCACGGGCGACCTTGCGGATTTAAAGGTCAAGTCCTACGACGTTGAGGCGTGGTCTCCTAAACAGCAAAAGTATTTTGAGGTATGCTCCTGCTCTAACTTAGGCGACGCACAGGCAAGAAGACTCGGCATTAAGGTAAAGGGATCCGACGGCAAAAAGTATCTTGCCCATACCCTTAACAACACGGTTGTTGCTCCCCCGAGAATGTTAATCGCCTTCCTTGAAAACAACCTCCGCTTTGACGGCGAGCATTACAGCGTTTTAATCCCCAAGGCTTTACAGCCTTATATGGGTGGCAAAACGGTCATCACCTCTAATAAAACACTTTAATTTTTCACATCAAAAATGCAGGACAGCCAAAGCCGTCCTGCATTTTTTATATCTATAGCCGCTTTATTCCGTAAAAAAGCAATCCTCATTCCACTTTTGCGGGTTGGTATCGATGTAATTCCAAATCTTTAAGTAATCGCCTTCGTTACGGATAATATGGTCGTGAAATGAGCGCTGCCAAAGTATTTTTCCGTATCTATGCGTTGTGAACGATTTAAAATTACCAATTATATCGTAAATTTGTAGGGGAGGGTCTCCGCGCCCTCCCGTTTGATTTGAAATAAGTAAATGTATATGATTCGGCATAATTACGAATTTATCAACCGATATGTTATCGTAATTACGGGCAATATATTTAATTGACTCCTTTACGGCTTCACCGATTGGTGTTAGCTTTATTATCGGGAGGGCGCAGAGACCCTCCCCTACAATGTCACATAAAATATTTTGCTTTTGATGGGTGCATACTGTAATAAAATACGAGCCCTCGCCGCTATAATCATAATTAATTAACCGCGTCGGCTTGCGTTTGGGTAAATTCATTCCAACTACCCCGCAACAATATTAAACCGTCTCAACCTTTATCAAATTTGTGTTACCCGACTTACCGTTGGTTACGCCGCCGGTTATTACAATTTTGTCGCCGTCCTCAAGCTTAAGGGTCTCCTTGGTAAGCTTTTGCGCGCTGTAAAACAGCACGTCGGTCGAGGGATAGTTCTCGCACATTACGGGAATAACGCCCCACGAAAGCGAAAGCTTGTGCCAGGTCTTTACGTCCGTCGTAAGACCTATTATATCAACGGGCGGACGGAAGCGCGACACCATTCTCGCGGTCATTCCCGACAGACTGCAAACTGCAATCGCCTTGGCTCCAATATCAATCGCCATTCCGCAGGTGGCGTGGGAAATCGCGTCTACCGTGTTTTTAATCTTGAACTCCGCCGAAAGGAAGCGCTTTTTATAGTGAATGTTCTTCTCGGTGTTCTCGGCTATTCGAGCCATAGTCTCGACCGCTAAAACAGGATATTTGCCCGCGGCGGTCTCGCCCGACAGCATTATCGCGCTGGTTCCGTCGTACACGGCATTCGCAACGTCGGAAATTTCCGCACGGGTAGGACGGGCGTTTGTTATCATAGATTCAAGCATTTCGGTAGCCGTAATAACCCGCTTGCCGAGCATTCGGCATTTGGTAATGATTTTCTTCTGAATGGCGGGCAGCTCCTCGAAGGGGATTTCCACGCCCATATCGCCGCGCGCGACCATAATACCCGCGCACTCTTCGGAGATTTCCTCAATATTGTCAACCCCCGAACGGTTTTCAATCTTAGCGATAAGCTCGGTTTCCTTTGCGCCGATTTCAGCTAAAAAATTCTTTACGTCAAGCAAATCCTGCTTGCAGGAAACAAAGGAACAGGCGATAAAATCTACACCCTCTTTAATTCCGAAGGCAATGTCCTCCTTGTCCTGCTCGCTTAAATATTTTTGCTTTAGGGTCTTATTGGGAAAGCTCATACTCTTGCGGTCGGAAAGCACGCCGCCGACAAGGACGGTGCAGTTGACCTCGGTATCGGTGGTGCTTACCACTCTAAAGCTCATAAGTCCGTTATTTAAGAGGATTATATCACCCTTATTTAGGTCGTGAGGCAATCCCTTGTAATTAATTGATACCCTTTTTTCGTCCCCCTCGATTTCGTCGGCGGTAAAGGTAAAGCTGTCCCCCTCGTTAAGGGTGATTTTACCGTTCTTAAAGGTCTTAATTCGGTATTCGGGGCCCTTTGTGTCAAGCATTAAGGCGATTGGCAGACCGAGCTTTTCGCGAACCTTTTTTACAAGGTCGATACGTTTTTTATGATCCTCGTGGGTGTTGTGCGAAAAATTAAGACGCGCAACGTTCATTCCCGCCCTGCACATCGCGGTGACGGTCGCCTCATCCGAGCAGGCAGGACCTAAGGTGCAAACTATTTTTGTCTTTCTCATTTTTCTTCACCTTTAATTTCATTAAATTTTTCGGCAATTTCATTCTCGGTGTCACGCATTGCACAAAGGGTCATATCAAGCAGCTTATCCAGCTCCCAACCGAGCATTTCCGCTCCCTTTGCGATAATATCACGCGAACAACCTGCGGCAAACTTTTTGTCCTTGAACTTCTTTTTAAGGCTCTTAAGCTCCATATCGCTAACGCTCTTTGACGGCCGCATAAGCGCCGCCGCGCCGATAAGACCCGTAAGCTCGTCCGCGGCGAAAAGCACCTTTTCCATTTCGTGCTCGGGTTTTATGTCAACCGTAATACCGTAGCCGTGACTGCATACCGCGTGAATAAGCTCCTCGCTCGCCCCTATCTCAGCCAAAAGCTCAGGAGCTTTTATGCAATGCTCCTCTGGGTAGTTTTCAAAATCAATGTCGTGCAGAAGTCCCACAAGCCCCCAATTATCAGCGTCGGCTTCGTAACCTGTCTCTTATACACATCTGACGCTGCCGACGATATGCAGTGTGT
>CAMCIX010000027.1 GCA_945875045.1 uncultured Clostridia bacterium
GAGGTCTCGTGGGCTCGGAGATGTGTATAAGAGACAGCATTACACGTATATTATAATACCAAAAATAAATTTGTCAAGTACTTTATATAATTTCCTTTACGAATTATATAAGATTTTAAAAGTTTGTTTAAAAAGCAGCTTTACAATATGGTGCGCAGACAAAAAGCTAAAGCGCTTTTCTTTGTTTTGTTCAGCGCAAATTTTGACTTGAATAAGGCGCTAATTGGTATTGGAGTGCCGGATTGCATGACGCTTGTATTATCTCAGTAGAAACAGACGAATTTCCGTTTGATTATGGGCATATCAACGCTCTTTGGTGAAAGGCTGTTTGTGCTGTATTCAGTAGCATATGTATATCAAAAAATCGGCAATCTGCGTAATTTCAGATACTCTGCATCCTAAAGGGCCGTGTTCTGCAGGGTAAATTTTCAGCCGCTGAACAGCCTGCGTATTATGCGCCTCAAGCTTATTCCAAAGCGGCTGTACCATTTCGGAAATAGGTGCGCAGGAATCATATTCCCCGGCAAGGCACAGAATATTTCGGTCCTTTATTTTCTCGAAAGCCTTTTCAAAGCTCATTTGGTCGCTGTGCTGTTCGACATCCTGATAAATATATTCGGCTCCGTCACTTTGTAAAATCTTTCCCTCTTCCAAGAGGGTTGTTAAAAACTTTCTCTTTTCTTTACATAAATAGCGCCTCGGATCAAACGGCGTAATCAGGATCAGTCCTCGAATGTCGGGAATATTTTTCCCCGCATTCAGCGCCGTGTTTGCCCCCATGCTGTGACCGAGCAATATGATATTACGGGCATCTACATTGTATCGGCGGCAAAATTCATCGCTTTTTGCATAACCCGCCAAATTACGGGCGTCCTCAATGCAGTGAGTGATCAGATACTTTCCTTCGCTTCCCCAAGCGCCCCTGTGATGAGGCACCATAACAACACAGCCTATGCGGCAAAGAGCGTGCGCAATATCATCGTTGCGTGCCGATCCCGGAAACCAGTGCAGCATTATAACGCACGGACGCGGGTCGGAATACTCTCCGTCAGGCCACATAATTTCTCCGTACAACGAGGAAAACCATCGCATTGAGGCAGATTTTATTACGGTAGAACCCAGTGATTTTGAGCTTGATCCATATGCGGAGTATAAACCGGTTATCTATCTATATCCCGAAAAAGAAACCAAGGTGACTGTTAACCTAACCTTGGATGGAAGATTGACCTGCACCTACCCTCAATATAACAACGGCTGGACTGTTACGGCCGCACCCGGCGGTACGCTGACCGATGAAAAGGGACAAACCTATAATTACCTTTATTGGGAGGGCGAAACCTACGCACGGTATGACCTGACCAAAGGCTTCTGTGTAAAGGGTGAGGATACTGCAAAATTCCTTGATGACGCATTGGATAAGCTTGGGCTTACCCGCCGCGAAGCCAATGAATTTATTGTGTACTGGCTGCCGCTGATGCAGGATAATCCGTATAACATTATCTCGTTTCAGACCGATATCTATACCAACTCTGCAAAATTGGAAATTAACCCTGCACCTGATACGCTGATTCGTGTGTTTATGGCATGGCAGTCGGCAGAAACCTATATTGAGCTTCCCAAACAGCAGCTCACCGCTCCCGAAAGAAACGGCTTTACAGTTGTTGAATGGGGCGGCACAGAAATGAAGTAGGATTATTAAAGCTCTCGGATTCGGGAGCTTTTGCTGATTTGCATTCCGGATTGGACTGTTACCTGCTGTCTAAATAAAAGCAAAAAATAAATAATATGTCAGGAAAACGGCTGCAAAAACGTTATATTAAATATATCAATTATAATTGGGGAGAAATAAAATGAAGAAGTTTATAACAACATTTTTGATTGCAAGCATTGTTTTTATAATTTCGGGGTGCAAAACACAAAAAGATTTACACACGGAAGACACTCTGAGCAGTTCACAAAGTATTGATAACAACTCGTCGCTTATCAATGATTATAATAAAGAAAGCAATGATACTGAAAGTATCGATACCGAATCCGCGCTGTCTAAGCCCGAAGCTTCGGCATCTCAAGCTTCACAGCAATCCGCAGACAATAAACAATCTAAGCCTGCACAGGCTTTTGCTCCGTCAAGCGAGGCGGCAGCTTGTCAGCATAATTACAGAGCCGATAAAGTAGATGCCTCCTGTACCGCAGAGGGACATATTGTATATACCTGTACAAAATGCGGGAATAGTTACCAAGAAACCATACCCGCCCGGCACGATTATTCAAAATATTTATGCGAGCGATGCGGGAAAATCGATCCCGCGGCAGATAAATTCCGGGCTATGAATGCGTGGCTTTCCACATACGGTGAGCCTAACGGCAAGGGAAATATGAATTGTTATCCAAACGACTCTTCATCACTCAGTATTTCCAATTATTTAGATCAAAACACATTTTTTATCGATTATGATGATTCGTTTGCCGGTGTATACTTTTCAGTATATGTTCAAGGCCCTGATATAAGCACGGTTTCATTCAGAAAAGATTCGACATACGGTTCATATGACATAAAGAACTCTGCGCTTTCTTCCTCACGGAAAATAGTTTTTGACGAATTCTATACATCCGAGGAAAACCCCGTAGACGAAGATGTTTTTGCAACGGAATGTGCAAAGAAAATCGACCAATATATGCTCAAAGCGCAAAATGAAATAATATATCCCAAAACAGGTCTAAAACTAAATGATTTCGGATTTACATATTATCAATTAAAGTAATTTCTTCAAATCATTGTTCGCTTAGACTTAACGATGAAGTTCTTAAGTTTTTATGTAATGAGTATTCGGCAAATTTCGAGCAGATAAATCAAAATATTGTTGCCGGTGATTTTATTGCAAATGGTCAAAAGCGTAAATTTATTTTACAAAACCGTAATTCTGATTTATGCTGTATTTTTTATCGTGGAGATTATTTACTTAATCAAGAGTTGGTATATCCATTTTATAGCTAAAAAATACATTGATCACATTTTATAACGAATTTATGCACTTATCTGTTGTATATTTTGTAATACTCTCTTGACAGATTGGTCTACATAGTGTAGAATTATATTAGTCTACAAGATGTAAACCGATAGGAGGCATAGTTATGAAAGATTATCAGATGGGGGCGGTTGAATCGCGCTTTGCCGATATTATCTGGCAAAACGAGCCTATATCCTCTGCGGAGCTTGCAAAACGGAGTGAAGAACAGCTAAAATGGAAAAAATCCACGACCTACACCGTTTTAAAACGGCTTTGTGATAAGGGCATTTTTGTGAATAATGGCGGAACGGTCACCTCGCTTGTTTCAAGGGAGGAATTTTATTCGGTGCAGAGCGAAAGATTTGTTGAAGAAACCTTTGACGGCTCTCTGCCCGCCTTTCTTGCCGCCTTTACCGCGCGAAAAGGCTTGACGGCTAAAGAAATAGCCGAGCTGCGCCGTATGATTGACGAATACGAGGAGGGGAAATAATGGAAGCATTGTTTTTAAAGCTATTTAATATGAGCATTACCGCAAGCTGGCTTGTCTTAGCCGTTGTTATTCTTCGCCTGTTACTTAAAAAAGCGCCTAAAGCCGTCACGGTCTTTTTATGGGCGCTTGTGGGAATAAGGCTTGTATGCCCACTTTCCTTTGAGAGCGTTTTAAGCCTTATTCCCAGTGCCAAAACCGTTCCTGAAGCGGTGCTTACGGGACCTGATTTTAATATTGACACAGGACTTTCCGCAGTTGACAGCCGCATAAACGGTTATCTGGACGACAGATATTTTGAGGGCGTTACGGTGCCCGCCGGAAACGGTATGACGGTGATGGGCGTTATTTCGGCTATTTGGCTTGTCGGTATTGCCGTTATGCTGATTTATACCTTAATAAGCTATTTTAAAATACACCGAAAGGTGTGCGAAGCCGTGCCCTATAATGAAAACATTTGGGTATGCGACCGTATTGCCGCTCCCTTTATATTGGGTGTTTTCCGTCCGAAAATTTATCTTCCCTCATCTATAGATAAGCAGGACGCTGAATATGTTATCGCCCACGAAAGAGCCCACCTTAAACGCAGCGACCACCTGATAAAACCGCTGGGCTTTTTACTGCTTACGGTGTATTGGTTCAATCCCGTTATGTGGATAGCCTACATTCTGCTTTGCAGGGATATTGAGCTTGCCTGTGACGAAAAGGTTATCAAAACTATGGGAATTGAAATTAAAAAGCCCTATTCCGAGGCGCTTATTAATTGCAGTCTGCCAAGAAGAGCGATAGCCGCCTGTCCCTTAGCCTTCGGTGAGGTAGGGGTTAAAAGCAGGATAAAATCGGTGCTTAATTACAAAAAACCTGCTTTTTGGGTTGTTATTGTCGCACTCGCTTTGTGCGTAATATTGCCGATTGTTTTTCTTACCAATCCGATTTCCGCAACGGCGAAAAATATTATCAATGAAAATAATTACACAATAATATCGCAGGAAAGAAGCGATATAACGCTTTCCGTTCCTAAATCGTTAATAAAAGAAAGTGCCTACACCGAAAAGGGTCAAAAATTCAAAAAGAACGAAGTGCCCGCATACAAAACAAACACCACAACGATATACCTTGAAAAAATTATGCTTTCAAACAGTAACGAAGATGAGCTGTTTTTGATGTTCAACTGCTCTTACGGAAGCATAGACGAAAACAACAGTATTCTTCTTCCCTATACAAAAATAAAGGACGGCATAGAATCCTGTGTCGGTTTAAACAGCGGAGACTCAGCAAAAGACTCCGTGAGCATTTGTTCAAGCGGGCCTGATGAGCAGTTCGGATTGTCGGTAGCTAAAGAAACGATTGAAAATTCCCCTGAAGACATTAAAATATATGCTTTTTTAAATAAGCTTACATATGTTAAAAAAGGCGAAGCAAGCCCCGACAGCCTCGGCATTTCCTGTTCTGTGATAAGCGCGGAATGTGAAAATATAGAATACGAATATTTATTCGGTACTGTTAAGGGGGACTATCCGCACATTTCGGTCAGATGGACAAATAAAACCGATGATATATTGTGCTTCGGAGATGAATTTACATTATATAAGAACGGGATAATTTACGAGCCGAAGGAAGCAATAGGCTTTCACGCCATACTGCATATCGTCGATTCGGGCGAAAGTATGGAACAGGATTATGTTTTTTCGTCTTACGATTTGGAAAGCGGAAATTACCGCCTTGAAAAGCAGTTTTATTTAAAGAGCAACCCCGATAAAAAATACCGCGCGTTTATTGAATTTTCGGTTGATAAAGCCTATTCCTTTCTCGGAAAACAGTATATCGGAGAAAAGATAGTTTTTGAAAACGGTTTATACTCGTTTGTTCTTTCGGACAATGATATTCCGCAGTTTTTAATCTCGGATGAGGATTTCAGTCTTTTAACTACCGATTATCCCGAAGCTACTTTTTCAAGCAGTTGGTACAAAATAGACGGCTTGCAGAAAATCAAATTAAAAAGCTCAAATTTTGATGATTTGTTTGAACCTGCGGTGTGGAAACACGGTTATTCTGCAAAAAGCTTGCGCAAAAACAACCTTAACGCTTTTTCTGCGTTTGATTTAAGCGGAAGAATGTATTATCTGCTTGAGCAGAAAAACGGCGATATTTTTATCGCACAGGGTTATACCGAAACACAATCATTCCGTTGGGTTTATAAAATGAAAGAAGCAGTGGAAAGCTCTGATAACAACACCAATAGTGAAACCGATTCGTCAAGCTCGCAAACAGGCAATTATAATCCTAATTTTAACGCAACTGTGCTTGAGGTTTATAAAAATTCCGTTTTAGTCGAGCCCTTTGAGGGTAGCAATGAATTAAAATCCGCCGATAAAATAAGCGTAAACACAAATGTGATATCTACCCACCCCGTACCCGAGCTTAAAGAGGGTATGCAAATAAGGATTGTATATAACGGCACTATTGAGGAAACCTATCCCGCAAATATACCTACTGCCTTTGCAATTTACGAGCTAAGGGAGGTTGACGGCAAATTAGAGCCTGTAATTGCAACCCCTCCGCAAAGTGAAGCGGCAACCTCCCTTACAGACAGCGATATTAAAGAAATATATGTTTTGTCGAGACCGAGCAAAGGACAAATAGATAAATTCACGGTTTCAAAAACCTATACAGACAATAAACTTAAGCAGTTAAAGGCATTTTTAACCACAGAATACTGTGAAGGAAAAGAAGCGGATAACTGGGTAAAATTCAACCCCGCAAAACCTAACCAAACAAAGCTGGCACTTGTGCTTTCGGACGGCACAACAATGATAATAAACATACATTTTACCGAAGGCTCTCCGTACTATATCGCGATAGGCACGGTAGAGGAAAGCTTTGACACGGAAAAGGATTATTCAGATATCGAATACACACGCTATATAGCAAAAGCGGTATTCGGAGAATTTTTGAAATCAATAATATAGCATAGTTTAAAAGTCAAGATTGCAAATTATCAAGCGTGCCGAATTATCGGTACGCTTAATTGTTGTATCAATTCTTATATATTTATTGCCGTAAAAGCAAATTAATGGTATACTGATTTAAAACAATAATTATGAGGTTGAAAAATGCTGTTTATATATTTAAGCCTGATTGATTCCGAAGAAAATAAGGATAAATTTGAAACGCTGTATTTAAGGCATAGAAAGCTTATGAAGTATATTGCACTTGATATTTTAGGCGACGAGTACGCCGCGGAGGACGCCGTACATAACGCTTTTTTAAAAATAATTGCAAATCTTGATAAATTTTCCGAGGAAGACTGTCAGGAAAATAAAAATCTAATCGTTATAATTATTAGAAGTGTTTCAATTGATATGTATCGTAAACGAAATAGAGAGTTTGAAAACACAGATATTCTCGATAAAGAATTAACAGTTGAAACTGACTTTTCTGTTGTTCAAGTTGAAGACATTCTTAAAGAAATCGAAGCTTTGCCGGAAATTTATAGAGATGTCCTTCTTCTTAAGGTCGAATATGATTTTAAGGATAGGGATATTGCTAAGATGTTAGGAATAAATGTTGACACTGTAAGCAAACGACTTGAACGTGCCCGAAAGCAACTGAAACAACAAATATTCAAGGAGGTTCATCAAAATGAAGAACCTTAATGAAAACAACTTAAAGCAAGCTATGCATCTATATGCTGAAAAAATGGCTGATGAATTCCCTACAGACGATGAAGTTGCAGATATCGAATTTTCTGCTGAGTTTGAGCGAAAGATGAACCGCATTATAAAACAAAGAAGTAAGCCGATGTTCAATTTCTTTAACACTACGACTAAAAGAGTAGCTTCTATTGCGGCAATTTTTATTGTTCTGATTTCGGTTACATTTAGCGTTAGTGCCATAAGAGAACCTTTTATAGAAATGATTAAAACTGTTTTTAGTAATCATGTTGAACTTAAATTTGATGGCGACACAAAGGAATGCATAACTGAAATTTACGGTCTGGAACATATACCCGACGGTTTTGAAATAACTAATGAATCAATAAGTAATATTGATGTGAATCGAGAATATATCAACAAAGACGGTATTATTTTAAGTTATACACAGCAGGCAGTCGCACATAGCAGCGGTGTCTGTATTGATAACGAACACTCAACTCATCATACTATAACCATAGATAAAAAGGAAATATATATCGTTGTTTCCGAATGGAATATCACATCTGCATTCTGGACAGATAACGGATATTCCTTCTCATTAGTTTATTATTCAAAGATGGACGATGAAGAAATAACAAATATAATCGAAAGTAATACGATAGTTGGATATCAGGAAGAAGAATAGGAAGATAGCAAATGCAACAAACCCTGCCGACATTATGGATAAATAAGCAAGAAAAGATAATCTCTTTTCATGGAGAAGAATACTACGAAAAGAAGACCTTTGATTCGAAAGATGATTATGTAGCATTTATTTTAGTTCACGGCAGATGCGGATATAAATTTCAATAAAATTGATAGGTTGGGTTCAGATGGAGAAATCAAAAGTAGTTAAGGATATAATTTTAGGAGTAGTTATTGTAGGTCTTGTTATTGCTCTGTTCAATTCATATTCAAGAATTAACGAACTAAACAATAGCGTTAGCAACCTGCAAAACAATCTTGAACAAAATATAAATACTATGAGAACTGATGTTGCAGATATATATGAGAATGTCGACCAAAGACTAGAAAAGGAAGCAAGTATATTAAGCGGATATGATATTACATACGGCCCATTGGATGCAAATAATTACACAACACCGCTACTTGTTTCAGTTACTCCAAAGAATGCTACAGACAATACAACCGTATCTGTTAAAATAGGAGAAACCACGGCTAATCTCAACCGTAACGGAGAGGTTTTTTCGGGTTATATAGATACCGATGTTTTTATTGAAGAATCAACATATCCGCTAATAATGGTTAAAAACAACGGCACTGTACAGAACGAATATCTCGAAGATCATGATATGAAAAATTTGTTCACAGGATTTATGCCTTATTTGTATTCCGATCTCGTAATCCGTGAAGAATCTTATTCTAATAATAAAACAAAAATTTCAGGCGAACTTTCGGTTGATAGTAAACCTCCCTCAGAGAACTGTACAGCAACATATACGCAAGTTTGGTTAATCGGTGAATCTAACGGGGACGAAATATTCCGTAATGACATTACACAAAAGGTTGAGAACAACAATGGTAAAATTATATCGATTGAAAAAACCTTTAATTCTGCAGAGTACAAAAACTATACAGATATGAAATACTTTATTTTTGCCACAGATTCATTTGGCTTTACTCACAAGTGTCCTATCAACACCTTGAATCATAGCAGTAACGGAAGTACAACAACTGAGCTTGAACAAGCAACAGACGGTTGGGGATGCATCTACGATAAAGATGGAAAACTCCTTTACGGAAAGGAATAAACTATATGAAGAAATTTGTTGCCTATTTGGGAACTATAATCATCTCGTTAATAGTGACCTTTGTGACATTTGAAACATTAAGTTGGTATCATTTCGGAGATATACCAACCACAGTTGTTTCGGTAAGGTTGATTATTTTCTTTTGCGTAATAGAATGTTTGTTTATTTCAATTTTCGCACTTATAAAGAAGCATAAAAATAAATAAAAAATTTCAAAGAAAGGAATAAGCAATATGAAAAAATTATTTTAAAGGATAAATTTGAAATGCTGTATTTAAGGCACAGAAAGCATATGTTAGCGGAGTTGATTAAAATGACAAAATTATCGGGCAAAATCAAAGCTTTAATTATAATCGGGATTGTAACGGTAATTGCTTTGGTTTATTCGTTTGTGCATTTGTATAATAAAAAAATTTATTGGCAGGAGCAAGCGGCGGAATACAACCGCTATCATTGGTCGGAACTTAACCTTATGGCATCAACCATGGAAAACATAGGTTTTACAAAATAAGGTATCACTGAGATATACCCTTACATAAATGCTAAGGTATTTTCGTGTACCGCAGGTCTGTATCCCGCCTTTAACGGCGATGCCGCCTATACCGCTGTTTTAAGTACCTATTATGTTCAACTGGCACAGGACATTTCTTACGGTGATTTGTCAGGGGAAAAGCTGAATGAGGCGCTCGTACTATTTGCAGACGCAACCGCCGAATTAAAAGAACTTTCTCAAAAGGTTTTGGAAATGACCGAGGATACAAAGGATAGCGTGGAGTTAGGACAGGTTGGCTCAAAGATTTATAATGAAGTCGAGGAAACGGTTAAGCGCTACTGCAACAAATACGGAAAGAAAATTTGGCAATTCGACAGCACCGATAATCAACAAACCGACAATACGGTCCAAAACGATGTTAAGGCTTTTGAAAAATATTTTAGGGCAAAGCTTTCGTTATCCGATGTGACGGTAAGCGCCGAAAGCTTTTATTATTACGGCAGTTCAAATGGCTGTCGGGTATACAGTGCAACCTATGACGGGCAGTTACATTCTGATGCCTTTTGCTCTGATACCATCGGCGGCTATACATTTTATAAAAGTATATGCCCTATTCAATAGCAATATACGCTGTGAGCGACGGTGAGGTTTATACCCTAAAGGAAGCATATGAAAAAGGCAAAATCAATATTGAAGAGGTATATTCATTTATACCTCAAAGTGTTAAATCGCCCTCCTGAGCGGCATATATTGATAAAAATAATCGGCTTTGTAACCTAAATTGTAATTTGTATCGTTTAATATAATGAGAGGTGATATTTTGCTGTCCGCGATACTTTTGTTGGTTGAACTGGAGCCGAAGGATAAAAATAAATTTGAGACTCTGTATTATAAATACAGGCAAAGGCTATATAACTGCGCCCTCAAGGCGGTCGGAAACAGAACCGACGCCGAGGATGTTCTGCAGAATGCCTTCGTTAAAATTGCAAGGAATATTAAAAGCGTCGCCGAAGTTGACAGCAATGAGACTGTTGCGTTTTTAACAGTAATAGCCAAAAACGCCGCCTACGATTTTTTAAGAAAAAAGTCAAGGCTTTCAGAAGTTCCTCTTGAGAATGCGGAGGAAATTTCAGATTTCAGCTATTCTATGGAAAACGCCGTAAGCCGGCTTGAATACCAAGCAATAGTAGCGGTAATCAAAGATATCCCCTCCCCTTATAACGAGGTCTTATTTCTGCATTTTGTTAATGATTTTTCGGTCAAGAAAACCGCAAGACTTCTTGAAAGAAAGCCCGCTACCGTTAAAATGCAGTTGGTAAGAGGTAAGAAAATCCTTGCGGAGAAATTATCGGAGGCGCTTTATGACTGATGTAAATT
>CAMCIX010000028.1 GCA_945875045.1 uncultured Clostridia bacterium
TCTACACACTGCATATCGTCGGCAGCGTCAGATGTGTATAAGAGACAGGTCAAACTCCGCGCCGCAGGTATCAACCATTTTGTAGGCGGCGTCGGCAGTCGGCAAGCTTTCAGCTCCCGAAATACGCTTTAACGCCTTATCGGTGTAGCCCAACTTCTTGCCCTTTAAATAAAGGCTTTCGTTAATACCCTTTTCGATTTCCCTTTCGTAATTTACAAGGTTTAAAAGCTTATAAAGGAAAAAGCGGTCAATTCGGGTGATTTCAAATATTTCGTCTACAGAAATACCGCTCTTAAGCGCCTCGAAAACCGTAAACAATCGGCGGTCGTCGGCGATTTTTAGGCGTTCTTTAATATCAAGGTCTGAAATGGGGGCGGCGTTAAGGGTATCAAGGGAGATTTCCGCTCCCCTTACCGCCTTCATAATGCCCTCTTCAAAGCTTTCGCCTATCGCCATAACCTCGCCCGTAGCCTTCATCTGTGTGCCGAGCTTTCTTGAAGCGCCCGCGAACTTATCAAAGGGCCACTTAGGCAGCTTTACCACAACATAGTCGAGGGCAGGCTCAAAGCAGGCGCAGGTTTTGCCCGTAATATCGTTGGTGATTTCGTCCAAAGTGTAGCCGAGGGCGATTTTTGTGGTGATTTTCGCAATGGGGTAGCCCGTCGCCTTAGAGGCAAGGGCGGAAGAACGCGAAACTCTTGGATTAACCTCAATTACCGCGTACTCAAAGCTGTCGGGGTTAAGGGCAAACTGGCAGTTACAACCGCCCACAATACCTAATGCCGAAATAATATTAAGCGCCGCGCTCCTTAGCATTTGGTATTCTTTATCGGACAGAGTGAGCGCGGGGGCGACAACAATACTGTCCCCCGTGTGAACGCCTACGGGGTCAAAATTTTCCATACTGCAAACTGCTATAACGTTTCCCGCATAGTCGCGCATGGTCTCAAACTCGATTTCCTTCCAACCGAAGATATATTTTTCCACAAGTATCTGGGTAATGGGGGATAAATCCAGCCCCGTTTTAGCAATAATTTTAAGCTCGTCGGCATTATTCGCAACACCGCCGCCCGCACCCCCTAAGGTAAAGGCGGGGCGCACTATTACAGGATAGCCTATCTTATCGGCAATATTAAGGGCGGTGTCAATATCGTTCGCAATGTCCGAAGGGATAGTCGGCTCGCCGATTTCCGCCATTGTGTCCTTAAATAATTGCCTGTCCTCGGCTTTGTCTATAGCCTCGGCGTTAGTGCCGATAAGCCGCACGCCGTTTTCCGCCAAAAAGCCGTCCTTATCAAGCTGCATTGCAATGGTAAGACCCGTCTGACCGCCCAAGCCCGCCAAAAGACTGTCGGGCTTTTCCTTTAAAATAATGCGCTTTACGGTCTCCTCGGTAAGCGGCTCTAAATAAATTTCGTCGGCTAACGCCTTGTCGGTCATAATGGTGGCGGGGTTGGAGTTTACAAGCACCACATTAACGCCCGCGTCTCTTAAAACCCTACACGCCTGCGCTCCCGCGTAGTCAAACTCCGCCGCCTGACCTATAACGATAGGACCCGAGCCTATAACCATAACCTTTTTTATACTTTTATCAAAAGGCATTTATTTTTCCTCCATAAGTCGCATAATGAAATCAAAACAAAAGCATTATAATTGTTATCTCATTAAAGATATTTTGTGAAATTTAATGCCTCCCTCTGACGAGGGAGGTGTCACGGCAAAGCTGTGACGGAGGGAGAGAAAGAGCATAGACACAAAAAAAGTTGGCTTTTCTCTCCCTCAGTCTCGCTACGCTCGACAGCTCCCTCGTCAGAGGGAGCCTCTAACTTAAGAGACCTATGTTAGTTTATCAAAACTTATCACAATGCGGAATACTTTTCTATAAGCTTTAAAAAGCGGTCGAACAAAAACGCTGTATCGTGCGGACCCGACGCCGCCTCCGGGTGGAACTGCACCGAAAAAGCGGTCAAGTCGTCATAATCTATACCCTCGCAGGTGCCGTCATTCGCGTTAATAAAGCTGATTTTGCCCCTTTTAACGCTGTCGGGTACTACTGCGTAGCCGTGATTCTGGCTTGTGATATAGGTGCGAGTGCCCTCTACTTCCTTTACAGGCTGATTAACGCCTCTGTGACCGTACTTAAGCTTTTCGGTTTCAGCCCCCATAGCAAGCGCCAAAAGCTGATGACCGAGGCAAATGCCGAAAATAGGCTTTTTGCCTACAAGGTTTTTTATAACCTCAATTTGAAAGAGGTTTTCGGCAGGGTCGCCGGGGCCATTTGAAAGCATAATGCCGTCGGGGTTGGTTTTTAAAATATCCTCAGCTTGAGTACCCGCGGGTACGGCGGTAACGGTACAGCCGCGTTTATTTAATTCCCTTATAATGTTGCGCTTTGCGCCGTAATCGATTAACGTCACCTTAAATTTTTCGTTTTCGGCGGGATATACCACGGTGTTTTTCGCGGTAACACTGTCCACAGCGCCTGTTATTTTATAGTCTTTAAGCGGCTTCAAATCAGACGGAATTTCTCTGCAAATTGCCGCGTTCAGTACACCTTGCTCGCGGATAATTTTGGTTATAGCTCTGGTGTCAACCCCGTAAATTGCGGGGATTCCCTTTTCCTTTAAAAAGCCGTCAAGGGTACCCTTGCACCTGAAATTTGAGGGATTGTCGCATTTTTCGCGGACAACATAGCCCTTTACCGAGCACTCCCCCTCAAAATCCTCCGGGATTATTCCGTAATTCCCTATCATAGGAAAGGTTTGGAGTACAATCTGCCCGAAATAGCTTTCGTCGGTAAGGGTCTCGATATATCCGCACATACCCGTGGTGAATACAAGCTCGCCTATCGTGTCTTTTTCTGCGCCGAAGGAGTACCCCTCGAAAACCGTTCCGTCCTCTAATACCAAATACGCCTTTTTATCCATAGCTTTAACCCAAGGTCGCGGCCATTACCGCCTTAATTGTGTGCATACGGTTTTCCGCCTCGTCAAACACTATCGACTGCGCAGACTCGAACACACCGTCGGTCACCTCAAAGCAATCTCTCGAAAATTTTTCGCCCATTTCCTTGCCGACAGTAGTTTTAAGGTCGTGGAAGGCGGGGAGACAATGCATAAAGACCGCGTTTTCTTTAGCATTCGCCATAAGCTTTTCGTTTACCTGATAGGGTGAAAGCTCCTTTACTCGCTCCTCCCAAACCTCTACCGGCTCGCCCATTGAAACCCAAACATCGGTGTAGATTACATCGGCGTTCTTTGTAGCTTTAATCGGGTCGGTCTCAAAGGTAAGGGTAGCTCCGCTTATTGCGGCGATTTCCCTGCAGGTTTTTACTAATTCCTTATCGGGGAAGTACTTTTCGGGGGCGCAGGCGGTGAAATTAAGCCCCATTTTAGCACAGCCTACCATTAGAGAATTTCCCATATTATAGCGGGCGTCACCCATATAGACAAGGTTAATACCGCTAAGCTTCCCGAAATGCTCCTTTATTGTAAGAAAATCGGCTAAAATTTGGGTGGGGTGGAACTCGTTTGTAAGCCCGTTCCATACCGGAACGCCCGCGTATTTTGCCAAATCCTCAACAATTTCCTGACCGTAGCCGCGGTACTCGATACCGTCAAACATTCTGCCTAAAACACGGGCTGTGTCGGCAATGCTCTCCTTTTTACCGATCTGGGAGCCTGACGGGTCAAGATATGTAACCCCCATTCCGAGGTCGTGGGCGGCAACCTCAAAGCTGCAACGGGTTCTGGTGCTGGTTTTTTCAAATATAAGTGCGATATTCTTTCCCGCGCAGATATTGTGCGGAATACCGTTTTTCTTTTTATATTTAAGCTCCGCCGCAAGGTCTAAAAGACAGGCAATCTCCTCGCGTGAAAAATCCAAGAGCTTTAAAAAGCTTCTTCCTTTAAAGTCCATTCTTTTATCTCCTTATTTGCAAGCTTCTTTTAGTATCTGTACCGCTTTTTTAAGCTGTTCCCACGGAATATTAAGGGCGGGGAGCAGGCGCACCTTAGTCTTTGCTTTAATAACAAGCACACCCTTTTCACGGCATTTTTCTATTACCTCGCCCGCGTCCTTTTCGGTCTCTATGCCTAACATCAATCCCATACCCGTGACCGATTTTACGCCTTTAGCTTCGGATAGTTCATTTATTATATACTCCGATTTTTCCCTAACCTCGGCTAAAAGGTTATCGTCAATACGGCTTAAAATATTAAGCGCTCCCGCACAGCAAACAGGGTTGCCCCCAAAGGTAGAGCCGTGGCTTCCCGCTGTAAGCACATCCTTAACCTTATCGCCTAAAAGGGTGGCTCCTATAGGCAGTCCGCCTCCTAAGCCTTTCGCAGTTGAAACAATATCGGGGGTTATTCCAAAATTCATATAGCCGTAAAGTCTGCCGGTTCTGCCGTTGCCGGTCTGCACCTCGTCGGCAATCATTAAAATATCTTCTTTTTCCGCTATCTCTGCTATGGCTGAAACAAATTCTTTAGTTAAGGGCATTACGCCGCCCTCGCCCTGGACAGTCTCAAACATTATGGCGGCAACCTTATTTTCATTAACCTTTTGCTTTAAGTCCGCAATATTATTCGCCTCGGCATAGACAAAGCCCTCGGTAAGGGGTAAAAAGTCCTTGTGAAAAACCTCCTGACCCGTTGCGGCAAGGGTGGTTATTGTTCTGCCGTGAAAGCTGTTTTTAAGGGTGATAATTGTATTGTATTCCGCACCCTTTTTCTCTGCGGCGTATTTGCGCGCAACCTTTATAGCGCACTCGTTAGCCTCCGCCCCCGAATTTGAAAAGAAAACCTTTTTAAGCCCCGTGCGGCTGCAAAGCATTTCGGCTAAATCGGCGGCGGGCTTTGTGAAATATAAATTAGAGGTATGCTGAACCTTATTTAACTGCCCTGTAACGGCGTTTATCCAGTCATTATCCGCCGCTCCAAAGGTGTTAACGGCAATACCCGTGCCTAAATCTATGTACTCTTTGCCCTCCTCGTCCTTTAAAAGAGAACCTTTCCCCTCGGTTATTACAATCGGAAAGCGGGCGTAGGTCGCGGCGATAAATTCGCCGTCCTTTTGTTTAACGTTCATCGTTCTTGTCTCCCGTAACCATTGTACCCGCTCCCTCGTCGGTAAGGGTCTCGATAAGCAGGGCGTGGGGCACTCTGCCGTCTAAAATTATCACCTTTTTAACCCCGCGGTGAATGGCCTCGATACAGCACTCAACCTTTGGTATCATACCGCCCGAAATAGTGCCGTCACGGAACAGCTCCCCTGCCTTTTCAATATCAACGCAGGGAATCAGGGAATCGGGGTCGTCCTTATCCCGCAAAATCCCCTCAATATCGGTCATTGTGATAAGTCTTTCGGCGTTCATTGCCCCCGCAATGTAGGCGGCGGCGGTGTCGGCGTTAATATTGTATACATTTCCGTCCCCGTCACAGCCGACTGTCGAGACAACGGGGATATAGTCGTGGTCTAAAAGGTCGGTAATCGGTTCGACATTCACCTTTGTTATCTTGCCGACATATCCCAATTTTTCGTTTTTAGGCACAGCCTCGATCATATGACCGTCCATACCCGAAATGCCCATAGCCTTGCCGCCCTTTATTTCAAGAAGGTTGACAAGGCTTTTATTAATCTTACCCGCAAGCACCATCTGCACGACCTCGGCGGTTTCCTTATCGGTCACTCGAAGTCCGTCCACAAAAACCGACTCCTTGCCGATTTTTTTTAGCATATCGGTAATTTCTGGACCTCCGCCGTGCACCAAAACTACCTTTACGCCGATAAGGGAAAGGAGCACAATATCCTCCATTACCTGTTGCTTTAGCTCCTCGTTTATCATAGCGTTGCCGCCGTACTTGATAACGATTATTTTTTTATAGTATTTCTGAATATAAGGCAGCGCCTGGGTTAAAACCTCGGCGCGCTGCGCGTTTGAAAGCTCAAGCGCCATTTTTATCACGTCCTATAGTCTCCGTTAATTTTAACGTAATCGTATGTAAGGTCACAGCCCCATGCGGTGGAGGAATATTCGCCCGAATTAAGGCTTACTAAAATTTCAATCTCGTCCTCCAATAAAATTTCCTTTGCCTTTTCCTCGCTGAAGGGTATGCCCGCGCCATTTTCGCAAACAGGGATTTCCCCCTTTGCCGATTTAAAGGAAACATCTATTTTATTTACATCTACATCTGCGCCCGAATAGCCGATAGCGCAAAGCACACGACCCCAATTAGCGTCCGCGCCGAACATCGCCGCCTTTGTAAGGGAGGAGCAGATAACCGATTTAGCCACGGTTTTTGCGGTTTGCATATTCTCCGCGCCCGAAACCTTACATTCAATAAGCTTGGTCGCGCCCTCTCCGTCCCCCGCTATTCTGCGGCAGAGATAGACCGTCACGGTGTTAAGGGCTTTCATAAAGGTATTAAAATCCTCGCCCTCGGCGGTAATTTCCTTATTTTCCGCCATACCGTTTGCAAGCAACGTCACCATATCGTTAGTCGAGGTGTCGCCGTCAATGCTTATCATATTAAAGGTATTCTGAATATCGGTTGACAGCGCCTTTTTAAGCATTTCGGCACTTATAGCACAGTCGGTTGTCAAAAACACAAGCATTGTCGCCATATTCGGGTGAATCATACCCGAGCCCTTTGCGATACCGCCGATTTTGCACTCCTTACCGCCGATATTAAAGGATACGGCGACCTCTTTAATTTTGGTGTCGGTGGTCATAATACCCTCCGCCGCCTGAACGCTTCCGTCCCCCGACAGCGCACCGACAAGCTCGGGTATACCGTTTTTAATCGGTGTAATATCAAGGGGCTGACCTATAACACCTGTAGAGGCTACGACTATATCCTCGGCGGGTATATTAAGCTCCTTGCCCAGTAATTCACAGGTCTGCTCCGCAATCTCTATACCGTTCGCGTTGCAGGTGTTGGCGTTTCCGCTGTTGCAGATTACCGCCTGTGCAGAGCCGTCGGCAATATGCTCCTTGGTAACCGTAAGGGGCGCGCCCTTTACAAGGTTTGTTGTATAAACCGCGGCGGCTGTCGCCCTTTTTTCGCTGTAAATAAGGGACAAATCCCGCTTAGTGCGGTTTTTCCTGATGCCGCAGTGTACCCCTGCCGCCTTAAAGCCCTTTGCGGCGCAAACGCCGCCTGAAATTATTTCCATTTTTCTAACTCCTACAAAATAAGTCCTTTTGTTTTATCTGTACCCATTACTATGTTCATACACTCGACCGCCGCGCCCGAAGCGCCCTTGCCGAGGTTGTCGTAGCGTGAGATAAGCAAAATTCTGTCCTCATTGCCCGAGACCGAAATCTCCATACCGTCCTTGCCTGTAAGCCTGTTTGCCGAGACAAAGCCGCTCTCGTCAAACTCCTCCTTATAGCTCACAACAGGACCGTTGTATTTTTCCTTATATATCTTCTTAATATCCTCCGCCGTGCCGTTTATTTGGGCTTTAAAAAGCGGAACTGTAACGGTCATACCGCTGTAAAAATCAGCTACAACGGGGGAAAATATAGGCTGGTTTTGAAGCCCGCAAACCGCCGTCATTTCGGGCAGATGCTTGTGCTTTTGCGCTATTCCGTACTGTCTCGGGGCGGATAACAGCGGGTCTCTTTCGTCGCTTTCATACTCGGCAATCATTTTTTTGCCGCCGCCCGAATAGCCCGTTACCGAAAAACAGGTAAGAAGCGCGTCTTTATCTAATATTCCCGCCTTTATAAGCGGAAAAACAAGAGAGATAAAGCCGCTTGCGTGACAGCCCGGTACGGCTATTCGCTTAGACGCCGCGAGCTTTTCTTCCCTTTCCGCCGATAATTCGGGAAAGCCGTATGCCCAGTCGGGATTTGTGCGGTGAGCGGTCGAGGTATCTATAATAACGGTATTATCATTTTCAACAAGGGATACCGCCTCAACAGCCGCCGCATCGGGCAGGCAGAGAAAGGCAATATCCGCTTGGTTTAACGCCGCTTTTCTCGCATTTGTATCTTTTCTTAATTCCTCGGAAAGACGGATAAGCTCTATATCGTTACGGCTTTCAAGCCTTTCGTAAATTCTAAGTCCCGTTGTACCTGCGCTTCCGTCAATAAATATCTTAGTCATTTGCCAAAAACTCCGTTATATATTCAAGCTGTTTTTCGACCGAAGCCGCCCCCGTACCGCCTGCCGAAATTCGCTTTTCAACGCAGGTATCAAGGGAGATTTCGTTATATAAATCATTATCAAACAGCGGATCAAATTCCTTGTACTTCTCCATAGGTACTGTCTCTAAAATAAGTCCGTTATCAATGCAGTAGGCTACAATTTCGCCCACCTTTTTATATGCCGTTCTAAAGGGCATACCCTTTTTAACTAAGTAGTCCGCAAGGTCGGTCGCGTTTATAAAGCCCTTGCCCGCCGCCTTACGCATATTGTCGGGCAAAACCCGCATTGTCGCAAGCATAGGGGTGAATACCTTAAGGCACTTTTTAACCGTATCAACCGCGTCAAAGATTGCCTCCTTGTCCTCCTGCATATCCTTGTTGTAGGCGAGGGGAAGACCCTTTAAGGTGGTAAGTAACGCCATCAAATCGCCGTAAACACGCCCGGTTTTACCCCTAACAAGCTCCGCCATATCGGGGTTTTTCTTCTGGGGCATTATGCTTGAACCCGTGGTGTAGCTGTCGTCAAGCTCGATAAACTTAAACTCCCAGCTTGACCAAAGGATAATTTCCTCCGAAAAACGGGACAAGTGCATCATAATAATTGCAAAGCAAGACAGCAGTTCGGCGCAGAAATCTCTGTCGGAAACCCCGTCAATACTGTTTAAAGAAATTCCGCTGAAGCCTAAACTCTCCGCTTCCCATTCCCTATCGGTGTTATAGGTAGTGCCCGCCAGAGCACAGGAGCCTATGGGACAGTTTTCGTACATTCTGTCTAAAGCGTCAATTAGCCGCTTAAAATCGCGGGTAAACATCATAGCGTAGGCTAAAACGTGGTGCGCAAAGGTTATGGGTTGGGCGCGCTGTAGGTGTGTATATCCGGGCATAATATCGTTTTTGTGTTCGCTTGCCAAATCGCGGATAGCCTTTAAAAGCTCCTTTAAAAGTCCTCCGATTTCGTCACATTCAGCCATTAAATACATACGGATATCTAAGGCTACTTGGTCGTTACGGCTTCTTGCAGTATGCAGTTTTTTACCCGCGTCACCTATGCGTTTTGTAAGCTCGGACTCGACAAACATATGTATATCCTCGGCATCCATATCAAACGAAAGAACACCGTTTTGGAGATCTTCAAGAATTGAAGAAAGTCCGTTTATTATCTGTAGCTTTTCTTTGGCTGTGATTATTCCTTGCTTACAGAGCATTTCGGCGTGAACAATAGAGCCTGCTATATCCTGCTTATACATACGGCAGTCAAAGTGAATAGACGAGTTAAAATCGTCCGCCTCCTTGTCGAGAGCCTTTTGAAACCTGCCCGCCCACATTTTATCCATTAAATTTACTCCGTTTCTATAGGTGGTTATTATATTACATAGCCTCCCTCTGATGAGGGAGGTGGCACGGCTTTGCCGTGACGGAGGGAGAGAAAATTTAATACACAGAAGAATGTAAGTCTTTCTCTCCCTCAGTCTCGCTACGCTCAACAGCCGCTGACGACGGCGGTCCCCTCTGTCACTTCGTGACATCTCCCCACACTGTGGGGAGTCACCCTCGTCAGAGGGAGCCTTTTATCAGCAGTATTATATTTATTATTTAATCCCGTTTTTAGCCTTCATCTTGGCGTAAACCTTGGTCGGCAGACCGTAAAGGTTGATAAAGCCGGCGGAATCAGCCTGATTGTAAACCTCGTCCTCGTCAAAGGTCGCGATTTCGGGGTCGTAGAGGGAATAGGGTGATGTAACTCCCGCGTTAATCATATTGCCCTTGTAAAGCTTTAAGGTAACGTCGCCCGTAACGGTCTTCTGGGTAGTCTTAACAAAGGAAAGAATAGCCTCGGTAAGGGGGGTAAACCACTGGGCGTTGTAAACAAGCTCGGCTAACTTCTGGGCTACAAGGGACTTGTAGTGGGCGGTCTCCTTGTCAAGGCAGATGCTTTCAAGCACGCTGTGCGCCTTATAAAGGATAGCGCCTCCGGGGGTCTCGTAAACGCCGCGGCACTTCATTCCGACAAGACGGTTTTCCACAATGTCGAGAAGTCCTATACCGTTCTCGCCGCCTAATTTGTTAAGGGTCTCTACAAGCTCAACTGCTCCCATTTCCTTGCCGTCAACCGCAGTCGGAACGCCCTTTTCAAAATGAACGGTCACATAGGTCGGCTTATCGGGCGCCATTTCGGGAGAAACGCCCATTTCAAGGAAGCCTTCCTTATTATACTGGGGTTCGTTTTTCGGATCCTCAAGGTCAAGACCCTCGTGGGATAAATGCCAGATGTTCTTATCCTTTGAATAATTGGTCTCGCGGTTAATTTTCAGCGGAACGTTGTGCGCCTCGGCGTAGTCAATCTCCTCCTCGCGGGACTTAATATCCCACTCACGCCAGGGGGCTATTATCGGCATATCGGGGGCAAACGCCTTAATCGCAAGCTCAAAGCGCACCTGATCGTTGCCCTTACCGGTACAGCCGTGGCAGATAGCGTCCGCACCCTCGGCGATAGCGATTTCGGCTATGCGCTTAGCGATAGGAGGACGGGCAAAAGCCGTACCCAACATATATTCCTCATATAACGCGCCCGCCTGAACGCAGGGGAAAACGTAATCCTCAAGAAATTCCTTGGTAAGGTCTTCTATATAAAGCTTGGACGCGCCTGTTT
>CAMCIX010000029.1 GCA_945875045.1 uncultured Clostridia bacterium
CTATGCAAAAGCTTAAAAATAAAATTTACGATATTAACCGCGATACCGCCCGTTTTTTCCACAGCTTTCTTATGTCCGAACAGGGCAGATGGGCGCTCGATTATTTAACGGGCAGAGGGCTTTCCCTTAAAACCATTAAGCATTTCGGATCGGGCGCCGCCCCCGATTCTTGGGATATGCTTATTAAGCACCTAAAGGAAAAGGGCTACAGAGAGGAGGATATGCTGGCGGCGGGGGTTGTCGGCAAAAGTCAGCGGGGAACGGTTTACGACCGCTTCAGAAAGCGGGTTATGTTCCCGATAATTAATATCAGGGGGAATATTATCGCCTTCAGCGGGCGCGCTATGCCGGGGGAGGACAAGCAGGGGGGCAAATACGTAAACACCTCCGACACGCCGGTTTACAAAAAAAGCGCCAACCTTTTCGGAATGAATTTCGCGAAAAACGTCTGCTCGGAAAGGGTGATACTCGTCGAGGGCAATATGGACGTTATTTCCCTCCATCAGGCGGGCTTTACAAATGCCGTAGCACCGCTGGGCACGGCGTTTACTATGGAGCAGGCAAACCTTTTGGCGCGCTACACAAAGGAAATCGTTTTAACCTTAGACGCCGACGCGGCGGGGCAAAAGGCGATAAAAAGAGCCTCAGAGCTTTTAGAAAACACGGGGCTTAAAACCCGGGTCGTGGTAATACCCGACGGAAAGGACCCCGACGAATTTATAAAGAAAAACGGTCCCGAACGCTTTGCGGCGCTTTTGGAGGGCGCGGTAAGCGATATGGAGTATAAATTACTCACCGCCGCAAAGGATATTAACCTTGAAAGCGAGGACGGGAGACTGCGGTATTTATCCGCCGCCGCCGAAATTGTTGCGGGCTCGGACGACGTTATGACGAGGGACATTTATATAGGCAGACTTTGCGATAAATACGGCGTTTCGAGAACCGCCCTTACCGCAAAGGTGGAGGAAATACGCAAAAAGAACGCAAGGATAAGGAAAAAGAAGGAGATTTCCGACATTATCCGACCGAAATTTACAAAAGACGACGTTAATCCCGAACGGCGGCGTTCGCCTAAAGGGGTGGCGGCGGAGGAAACGGTTATCGCGGTACTGCTTAAAAATCCCGATTTTTATAGGTATGCTAAGGAACAGCTTCCCCCCGAAAAGCTTATAACCTCGCTTAACAGGCGGATTTACGAGATAATCCTGTCCACCCTCGAACGGGGCGGCGCGCTTGATATTTCGGTCTTTGCCGAAAGGCTTCTGCCCGCCGAGATAGGGTATTTGGTATCCCTGCAAAACAGCGAAAAAGCGGGCAAAAACCCCGAAATTGTATTAAAAGATTGCATTAGGGTAATATTAGAAGAGGATACTCTGATATCCGCCCAAAATCCCGAGAATACCTCGGTTGAGGATTGGGCGGCTACCCTTCAAAATATTATCGATAATAAATCGAAAGGAAAAAAATAATGGAAAAGAACAAAAAAGAACAGGAAAGTAAACTTAAAAAACAGCAGGAGGTTGCCGACGCTTTCGCGGCTGAGGAGGAAAAGGAGCTTACCTTAGACGATATTGAAAACGCTCCCGAGGATTTAGAGGAGCTGTTTTCCGAGCCGCCCGCCCTCGACTTTGACGAGGAGCCCACCGAGGACGAGCTAAAGCTTGAGGAAATGGACGTTGACGCGTTAAGCGACGATTTAAGCTTTGAAAATATGAATCTTGACGACCCTGTTAAGATTTATCTTCGCGAGATAGGCAGAGTGCCGCTTCTCTCCTCCGAGGAGGAAATTGAGCTTGCCGTTAAGATTTCCAACGGCGATCAGAAGGCTAAGCAGAGACTAACCGAGGCTAATTTACGCCTTGTGGTAAGCATTGCAAAAAAATATGTAGGCAGGGGAATGTATTTCCTCGACCTTATTCAAGAGGGCAATGTGGGTCTTATTAAGGCGGTGGATAAGTTCGACTACCAAAAGGGCTTTAAGTTCTCGACCTACGCTACGTGGTGGATAAGACAGGCGATTACCAGAGCGATTGCCGATCAGGCGCGTACAATACGAATCCCCGTGCATATGGTGGAAACCATTAACAGGCTTAAAAAGGTGCAAAGTCAGCTTCTGCACGAAAACGGCTTTGAGCCGAGCGAGGAGCTTATCGCCGAAAAGATGGAGCTTCCCGTTGAGCGTGTGCGGGAGATAATGCGGGTGGCGCAGGAGCCTGTATCTATGGAAACCCCCATAGGCCCCGAGGAGGATTCCCGCCTTATGGACTTTATAAGGGACGAGGACGCACTGGCTCCCGACGACGCGGCGCTTAAAACCATAACCAATGAGGATATTGACAGCGTGCTTAAAACCCTTACTCCGAGGGAGGAATCGGTTATAAGACTCCGTTTCGGACTTGAGGACGGCAGATGCCACACCTTAGAGGAGGTCGGCACCGAGTTTAACGTAACAAGGGAGCGTATACGCCAGATCGAGGCAAAGGCGCTTCGCAAGCTGCGCCATCCTGTTCGCAGTAATAAATTCAAGGAAAAATAGTCTTGTCACGGCGGGCTCTTCGCCTGCCGAGCGGACGGAATCAGTCTTTTCAATTTACATAAAGGAGCATAAATTAAGTGGAAATTTCATATAAAACTAAAGGTATATGCGCAAGAGGCATAACGGTTGAGGTTGAGAACGGTATCGTTAAAAGGGTCAGATTTGACGGAGGCTGTAACGGCAATACGCAGGGCGTGGCGACCCTTGTAGAGGGTATGAGGGTTGACGATGTTATAAGCAAGCTTGAGGGAATCAAGTGCGGCTTTAAAAATACCTCCTGCCCCGCGCAGTTAGCCGAGGCGTTAAAGGAGTATAAAAACGCGGAGGGCTAATGCCTTAGCCGCACAAAAGGGTGAAAAGCTTTGTATTCGGACAACGATATTAAAATCGCGGGCGACAGACCCTCGCTGGATATAAAAAGAAACAGGGAAACCGCCGCGTCTAAAAAAAGCGAGCCTAAAAGCGAGGACATTAAGAACGCGCGGGAATTAGGCAGAATAATAGCGGAAAAATTTATCGGAGACGCCCGCACGGCGGAAATTTCGGACGAGGGAGAGCCTTCTGATTTTGAAATGCTTATTCAACGTCGGCTTCTGCTTTCCTTTACGGCGACGGTCGGGTTTGAGCAGTACTGCGCCGACGATTCGCTTGCGGGTATAGCCCAAAAAAGCTTTATCGACACGGTTAAGAAGACCGATATAGAGCTGTATAATTCTTCAAGCGATACGGGAGCCTTCTCCTTTTATTATGTCGCTTACAGAAGGGGTAGCGAGATAGACAGAAGAATGGGGCAGACCTTCGCAATGCTCTGCGCCCACGACGGCGACCCCGTTTATCAGGAGCTGGGCGAGGCGCTTTACTGCTGGTTTATTTCTACGGTTAAGAAAACGGCGCAAAAGCTTAATTTGATATGACATAATTAATCCTTCCTTTTCATATTTTGAAGAGGAAGGAGATTTTTTTATGCCGATTATTTATTTAAGTCCGTCAACGCAGGAGTTTAACCCCTATGCCGGGGGAGGGAACGAGGAATACTATATGAATCTTATCGCCGACGCAATGGAGCCGTATTTGGCGGCGAGCGGGATTCAGTTTGTAAGAAATACGCCCGATATGACCGCGGCGTCCTCAATCGCCGCTTCTAACGCGGGGAATTATGATTTGCATTTGGCTTTACATTCAAACGCCGTGGGGAGCGGCGCTTCAAACGTTCGAGGGACAGACGTTTATTATTACCCCACAAGTACCGAGGGCAAGCGGTTCGCCGAAATCGCGGCGAATAATTTACAGCTTATATACCCTCTGCCCGGTAAGGTAAAAACCGTTCCCACAACTACCTTAGGCGAGGTGGCAAGGGTGCGCGCGCCCGGTGTGCTTATAGAGCTTGCCTACCACGATAACCCCGAGGACGCGAATTGGATTAGGAACAATATTAACGCGATTGCCGAAAATCTTGTGATGTCGCTTACCGAATTTTTCGGAATACCCTTTAATATGCCCCAGCCTATTATGACGGGCTATGTATCGACAAAGGGCTCTAACCTTAATATTCGCTCAAAGCCCGATATATCCGCCCCGATAATAGGAAAGGCGCCCAACGGCTCGGAGGTTCTTATATATAACCGCCTGCCCGACTGGGATTTAATAGGCTACGGCGGAACGGTGGGCTATGTAAGAAACAGCTATATTGCGTAGCTTAAAAAAATAAGAGGAGCCGAAAAACAAACCCTGATTTGTTTTTACAGCCCCTGCGATAATATAAAAAACTTTATTTTATTTCTTCAAGCTCTTGAAGCCAGACTGCCGAGGAGGCGTCGGAGGGCATACGCCAGTCGCCGCGGGGCGAAAGGGTTACAGAGCCGACCTTCGGGCCGTCGGGCAGGCAGGAGCGCTTGAACTGCTGGGCGAAAAACCGCTTTACAAACACGGTAAGCCAATGCTTAACCGTCTCCCTGTCGTAAATTCCGTTAAAGGCAATAAGGGCTAATCGGAAGATTTTTTTTGGCGATTCGCCGTTGCGCAATATATGGTAAAGGAAGAAGTCGTGAAGCTCGTAGGGGCCTACTAAATCCTCGGTTTTTTGCGCTATCTCGCCCTTTTCGTCGGCGGGGAGCAGCTCGGGAGAAACGGGGGTGTCTAAAATATCGAGCAACACCGCCTTAAGCTCGCTGTCGGCGCTTTGAGCCTCGTGACGGATAATATACCGCACAAGGGTTTTGGGTACTGAGGAATTGACCGCGTACATAGACATATGGTCGCCGTTGTAGGTCGCCCAGCCGAGGGCAAGCTCGGACAGGTCACCCGTGCCTATAACCATACCGCCCGTCTTGTTGGCAATATCCATAAGTACCTGGGTGCGCTCTCTTGCCTGAGAGTTTTCATAGGTTACGTCAAGGCAGTCGGGGTCTTGACCTATATCCGAAAAATGCTGATTTACTGCTTTTGTGATGTTAACCTCCTTAAAGGTGACCCCCAAAAGACGGCAGAGCGTTTCTGAATTGGAGCGGGTGCGGTTAGTCGTGCCGAAGCAGGGCATAGTGACCGCGACAATATCGCTTAAAGGGCGGTTTAAAAGCTTCATCGCTCGGACAGCTACAAGGAGCGCCAAGGTGCTGTCAAGTCCGCCCGAAATGCCGATTACCGCGGTTTTTGCCCGTGTGTGGGCAAGCCGCTTTTTAAGACCGTAGGACTGTATGCGGAGTATCGCCTCGGCGCGGCTGTTAATGTCGGCGCTGTCGGTCGGGACAAAGGGGTTTTTGGCGATATTTCTCGTCAATTCGGTTGTGATTTTTTTCTGCTCAAAGGTAACGGTTTTAAGCCCCGGAAGCGGCTCAAAGCTTGTGTTTTTGTGCCGCTCGCCCGCAAGCTTTTTAAGGTCGATTTCGGTTACTGTAAGCTCTTTTTCTTCAAATGGCGCGCTTTCGGCAAGGGTTGTGCCGTTTTCGCAGATAAGGCAATGCCCCGAATATACCAAGTCCTGCGTGGATTCGCCGCTGCCCGATGAGGTGTAAACATACCCGCACAAAAGCCTTGCGGAGGTTGAGGAAATAAGCGAAGTGCGGTACTCCGCCTTGCCGATAACCTCATTCGAGGCGGAGGGGTTTACGATAATATGCGCTCCCCCTCTGCAAAGCCTTTCCGAGGGGGGCGCCGCCGCCCACAAATCCTCGCATATCTCAATACCGAAGGTGTAGTCACTCATTTCGCTGTGCACGAATATAAGCTCAGTGCCAAAGGGCGCCGTCATACCGCATATATTAAGGGTTGCGTCCTTGCCGATAAGCAGACCTGTGGAAAACTGCCTCTGCTCGTAAAACTCGGCGTAATTAGGCATATAGGTCTTAGGTACAATACCGAGAATTTTCCCGTTTGAGAGCACCGCCGCGCAGTTAAACAGCTTTGAAGCATATAAAAGGGGCGCGCCGACAATAACTACAGGGTATTTTCCGACGGTGTATTCGGCAATTTCCTTAAGCGCGTTTTTCGCCGAGCTTAAAAGAGTTTCCGAAAAGAATAAATCCCCGCAGGTGTAGCCCGTAACGCAAAGCTCGGGTAGAACAAGCAGATTTACCCTTAATTTATCCGCCTTGCCTATAAGACCCTTAATTTCTTTCGTGTTAGCCGCAACGTCCGCCACGGTGCACTCGGGCAGACCGGAAGCAACCTTTATAAAACCGTCAACCATATTTTTCAATCCTTATTCCTTGATATATACAGTTTAAAACTTTTTTGTCTTTATGTCAATATTATTATAAGTCGGCATTTTCGGTTAATACTTAAATTAATAAGGCAGATTGCGAAAAATTTAAGATATTGTTAATTTTTTTACAATCTTCTTGCATTTCTTTTTTTAATGAGTTATAATGTATAAGGCAAAAATTTGAACTTTTGAAAAGGGGATACCAAAATGACCAACAATAAAACGGTTTTAAAGTGGCTTGACGAAGTCAAGGAGCTTGTAAATCCTGATAAGGTTGTCTGGATTGACGGCAGCGAGGAACAGTTAGAGGGTCTTCGCAAGGAAGCGGTTGAATCAGGCGAAATGATTAAGCTTAACGAGGAAAAGCTCCCCGGCTGCTATCTGCACAGAACCTTACCTAACGACGTAGCCCGTGTTGAGGACAGAACCTTTATCTGCGCCAAGACAAAGGAGGAGGCAGGTCCTACAAATAACTGGTGCGACCCGCAGGAGATGTATACTAAGCTTTACAATATCGCCCGCGGCTCTTACAAGGGACGTACAATGTATGTTATACCCTATTCTATGGGACCTATCGGCTCTCCGATTGCTAAAATCGGTATCGAGGTAACCGACTCTATTTATGTTGTACTCAATATGGCGATTATGACCCGTATCGGCGCTAAGGTGCTTGAGGTTTTAGGCGACAGCAACGACTGGGTTCGCGGTCTCCACGCTAAATGCAACGTTGACCCCGAGAACAGGTACATCTGCCATTTCCCCGAGGACAACACCATTATCTCTGTTAACTCCGCTTACGGCGGCAACGTGCTTTTGGGTAAAAAGTGCTTTGCTTTGCGTATAGCTTCTTATCAGGGCTGGAAAGAGGGCTGGATGGCTGAGCATATGCTTATCTTAGGTCTCCAGAACCCTCAGGGCGAGGTTAAGTATGTTGCGGCGGCTTTCCCGTCTGCCTGCGGCAAGACCAACCTTGCAATGCTTATTCCGCCTGAGTACCTCCGCAAGAAGGGCTACAAGATTTGGACTGTCGGCGACGATATTTCCTGGATGAAGATAGGACCTGACGGACGTCTCTATGCCATCAACCCCGAAAACGGCTTCTTCGGCGTAGCACCCGGAACCAACGCTCACTCCAACTTCAACGCGCTTGAGAGCACCAAGAAGAACACAATCTTCACCAACGTTGCGCTTAACCTTGACGATAACACCGTTTGGTGGGAGGGACTTAACAAGGATCTTCCGCAGAACGCGCTTGACTGGAAGGGCAACAAGTGGGACGCTTCTAAGTTCAACAAGGCGGACAAGTCAACCTACGCCGCTCATCCGAACTCAAGATTTACCGCTCCCGCAAAGAACTGCCCCTGCATCTCCGACGAGTTCGACAAGGGCGAGGGCGTGCCGATTTCCGCTATTATCTTCGGCGGCCGCCGCGCTAAGTGCGCTCCCCTTGTATATCAATCAAAGGATTGGGTTAACGGCGTGTTCATAGGCTCCGCTATGGCGTCCGAGACCACAGCCGCCGCCGCGGGCGCAGTAGGCGTTGTTCGCCGCGACCCGATGGCTATGCTCCCCTTCTGCGGCTACAATATGGGCGACTACTTCCAGCACTGGCTCGATATGGGCGTTAAATTAGGTGATAAGGCGCCTAAGATTTTCAACGTTAACTGGTTCCGCACCGACGACGAGGGCAACTTCGTATGGCCCGGCTTCGGCGACAATATGCGCGTTCTCAACTGGATAATCGACCGCTGCGAGGGCAAGGCTGACGCAGAGGAGACCGCTATCGGCTATGTTCCGAAGCCCGAGGATATCGACCTTACCGACCTTGATATGGATCTCGACACCTTAAAGAGCATCTTAAAGGTTGACAAGGACGTTTGGACCAAGGAAGCCGAGGAAATCGAGGAGCATTACAAGAAGTTCGGCGACAAGCTGCCGAATGAGCTTCGTGAACAGCTTAATAACCTCAAGGCAAACCTTGCTAAGATGTAATTAAAAAAGGCTCTTTGTCAATAGTTTGGGTAAAGAGTTAAAATGAAAATTTGAGTGCAAGCAGTTGCTATTAGGCAGCTGCTTGTTCTTTGTTTAGTTGGTTATGAGAAAATATATTTAAAAATACGATTCTTATGCAACGGTATTTATCATCGTTAGATACAAAAATAAAGCGTATAAAGCGTTTTTACAAAAGGTTTAAAAAGATTACTGTTGCATAATATGTCGCAATACATTAAAAATAGCACTTGTTATCAACATAACAAAAAAGAAATAACCGCCCTGTCTCCAAACTGTGCGGTTAATTCTTTTTAACTAAACTATGGGACAACCGTCTGCTTGGTAGTCCTTTTGTATCTTTATTATAGCAGTTATAAAGATAATTGTCAAGCACCTTGTTGCGGTGCTTTTTTGTGCCTTTATAATCGCTGAGCCGTAGTATTTACTGTTCTGAGGAGCAGGGGGAGGTTATTACGTCCGAGGTATCGCCGATTTTGGGCGGTATGCTGTTAATATAACGCAAGGCGGCGAAAAACATAATGCTTAAGACTGCAAGCGCCGCCGCAATAATCAGGGCGATAATAAGTATAACAGCCGTGAAAATAATTATAAACGAAAGTGTAAGGGTTCGTGCAACTATTTTAGAAAGCTTGATTTGCTTAACAATGGTGCGAGCCTGCTCCAAAACCGGAACGTATTCCTCAAGCTCCTTTTCGTTTTTCTCTATATAATTGTTAACCTCGGTCTTGACCGCATTTTCATTGATTTTTATATCTGTAGATTCCTTTGCAACGGTCAAAACCTTGTCAATATTTTCGCCTACGAGCTACTTTACAAAGGACGAGTCAATTTTGCGGTCATCCGGAATACTTAAAAGTATCTCGGTCGCCTCATCGGCGTAAACCTCAATCAGCTCGCCTGTTTCCTTGCTTTTCATTATTTCGTCGGCTTTTTTGTAATCTATGCCGTAGCTTTTCAGCGTCGCTTCAACCGCGGGGGTTTTCTTTATTAAGGTCTTGTAATCGATATTCTGGATTACGGTTGTGACGGTCTGCGGTTCGGTGAGGGCGATTACCGAGTAATAAAAGGGCACAAGGGCGCAGATTACAATTAAAAACAAATTCAGAAAGAAGTATAAAAAGACTGTTGCCGCGCGGAGTATTTTTCTTTTCAAGGCAAACTTCCCTTAAATACCAATTGATTATAATAAATGCCTAAATTATTATAACACTAAAGCATATTTTGGCAAGGTTTTTAACAAAATTGTAATTATTAGGTCAATTTTGCATTTTTATCTGCTCGCCCGTAATAAGGGGATAGCGGGCAAGACTTTCGCCGTCAAGGTTTTCTTTGTGCATATCCACCGCCGTAATTTGGTGATTTTCGTAGGTGGTGTAGTAATATATGCCCTTGTCCGCGTTACAGCAGGAGGTGTAAAGGGTGATTTCGTACTTGCCGCCCTCCAGCTCGCAACAGCCCCTTTGCTGGTCAACAGAGCCTAAAATGTGGAAGAACTGGCTTACGCTCTCGCTTTCAGAGCTCCCCGAGACCGAGTTCATTTTGGTAAAGGCGACCCTTACAAAGCGGGACTGGGAGGAAAGGTCGCCCGGTAGACCCAGCGCCCCCATACCGCGGCTGTAGGTACTGAGCGAGAGCTTATCGGAAAAGCGATTTTCAGGCGATTTAGGGGAGAGGTGCATAAAATCGTTAAGCCTGAATATCTGCTCGTTAAAGGGGGGATTGTTGGTCAGCACCCCGACGGGGTTATCGTAAATTTTTATGCCCTCCTTTACCGATTCCACGGTTATCGCGCCGTCACGGTCGGCAATAATCCAATGAAGCTGAGCTGTCGGGAGCTTGTCGCTGAAGGGCGTGTTTGTAATATTGATATTTTCAAGCAGTCTTCGCGCCTCTCTGATTGTTGCGCATCTACTTAAAATCCAAGGGATAAATTCAAACTGCGCCACATTGTCCTTGCCTGCAATTTCTTCGCGGTAGTAAGCGTTGCCGACAAAGTTAAGCCCCGCCATTCCGAGCCCTTTTTCGTTTATCGCGTCGTAAAAAAGCGGATAATCGCCCGCGATATGCGCCATTCCGATTATTGCGTAATGTTTTTTTAAATCGCCCGCGGCGCGAAAAATAATAGGGTAATTCCGCGGCATAACGGTGACCTCGTCGCCGTAGGAAAACTCGTAATCAAGGGTTCTCCCAAAGTAAAAATCATTTGTTTTGTAGGTTGCGGCAGTACACATAAAAAGACCTCCCGAGAATTATTAAATATTATTCTCCGATTTTAATATATTATAGGAAAAAATCGTCTCTTAATCAATTAAGTATAGAAAAATGTCCCGAGATTCTTAAATATTAATATAATATCTGCCTTTTATACCCTTTTATTTGTATGTGCCAAAGCACAAAAAGGCTGTAAAACCTGTCTCTTATACACATCTCCGAGCC
>CAMCIX010000030.1 GCA_945875045.1 uncultured Clostridia bacterium
GTTACCCGAGCAAATAAAATTATTCAAGTCTTTTCAAAAAAATATATTCTAAAAAAACTGCAAAAGATTATTGCTGATCTTACAGATGATGAACAGCTTTCAATTCAGCATTACTTTTTTGAGGAACGTACTATGAAACAAATCGGCGTGGAACTCGGTATTCGTAAAATGGCAATATCAAAACAACTGAAAAACTCTTGAGCCGAATGCGGAGACTTATGGAAACATAGGTTTCTGTATTTTTTTAAAAAATTTTTGAAATTTGATTTACAAAAACGCTTTTAACTGTCACCTTTTCGGTATTTTAATATTTCTCTTGACTTATGAAAAGTATTGTGGTATATGTTTGTGTTGCAAAAGAAAGGAGCGCAATGCACATGACAACACTTGAAGATTTATACTACGGAAACATTAGTCCGCACGAAAGGTACGTTAAGCGCGGAACGAGAGAGGATACGCTCGTAAGGCTCATCTGCAGAGACGAAGAAGAACTCAACGCCAGTTTCATAGAGAAGCAGAAAGAGGTCTTTGAAAGGTTTAAAGACTGCCAAAGTGAGTTGTGTGGAATAACAGAACTTGGTGCTTTCAAAGAAGGATTTATCCTTGCGGTACGGATTATGATCGAAGTAACACAAGGGCTTGAAACGGCAGAAGAAATGTAATTAATTTTTGGCCTTGACAAAATTATAATTCTCCGGTATAATGACAATCCAATCGAATAGGAACATATATAAGTCTTATCGCAGAACACAGCCGAAAATGTCGGCTTAACAGCGTAAGACTTATTTTATCCTCTGCCGTATGTACTTTGACAAAAGCATAATGAAAAATGCAATCCCTGTGCGGGAACTGTCGAGGTATATCCATACAGTTTTCACGCGGGGATTTTTACATATCGGTTGAAAGGAGTTGACGATAAATATGGATGTCTCAAAAGAATTCTATCCCGTAGGGATAGGCAAGCATATTGTTTGTATATACGCAGGCCTACGGCCGCAGCACACAAACAGCTTGTCGGGGCGAGCCCCGAACCCCAATAATTTTACAGCGGTGTGAACCGCAGAAAGAGAGGACAAAACTAAAACCGACAACAAAACAAAAATGATTGCCATGCGTTTTTGTGAGAGCGATTATGCGGCAATCAAAAGAAAAGCTGAAAAAGCAAATATGAACTTCACAGAGTTTGTAACAGTGGCGGCAATGAACAAGCCTGTCACCGTCATAAACGGTCTCAATGATGTGCTGAAAGAGCAGAAAGCCATCGGCAGAAATATCAATCAGCTGACAACCCTGTGCAATATGGGCAAGATTATCTGCCCCGATCTGCGAGAGCTAAAAGCGCAATATGCCGAGGTTCTGACTACACTTAACGAGATAGTCGGGAGGTGCGGCTAATGGCAACCTTTACGGCAATCTCCGAAAAGACACAGACCGCCATAGCTATGAAGCGGGTGCTTGATTATGTGATGCAGGATAAGAAAACCGTGTTAGACGGCATCAAGCTTGTAAGCGGTCAGAACTGTGTTCCCGAATCAGCGTTTGAAGAATTTATGGCTACCAAGCATCAATACGGAAAGGCAAAGGGTGTGTTCTTCAAGCAGTATGTGCAGTCCTTTAAACCGGACTGCGGTGTGACGCCTGAGCAGATACACCGAATCGGCTTGGAAACGGCAAAAGCCTTTGACGGATTTGAAGTGGTTGTGGCAACCCACATTGACCGCGACCACTGGCACAATCATTTCGTTGTCAACTCGGTAAACTGTGAAACAGGCTTAAAAATCCAAATTAATGAAAAAGGTTTGGAAGAGCTAAGGCACAAGTCGGATGAAATCTGCCAGCAGTTTAGGTTAGAGATACTTAAACCGTATCAAAAACCTAAACAGCGGTCTTTGAATCAACGGGAGTACCGTGCGGCATTACGCGGCAACAGCAAAAAGCTAAGGCTGACAAACGCCATAGACTATGCAGTTGCAAAGAGCCGTAACAAAAAACAGTTTATCGAGCAGATGCAAAAACTCGGATACGGTGTTAAGTGGATAGACCATTACAAGTATATCACCTATACCACACCGGACGGTCAGCGTTTTCGGGACAACCGATTACTTGATGATAAATATTTAAAAAATAATATGGAGGAATTATTTGCTTATGAATATGGAGCAGTTAAAACAGATCAACCAAATACAAACGATAACCGAGAAGACGGTAGATGCTTTGACCGAGCCGATAAAGCCAATCTACCTGATGCTCAAGCCCGAGCAATACAATCTATTGGCGGAGCATATATCACAGACTGGGAACGCCATTGTGCGGAACACGGATTTGATATCCAAGCTGCCAACGCAAGAGGGCTTGAAGAATATAATGAACAAGACGGTCGAGGACAACCTGTTTCAGGCTCGGAGAATTGTATCGGAGGGAATGAACTCGATCCGATATTCAGTAGAGGTACAATCATCGAATCAGACCGACCGATTGAGGGAAATGATTCATACCGAACTGAAGAATATGAAGGACGAGCTGAAAGCACGGGACTTGACACCGTGGAGGCTCAGGCTGAAATGGGCGGCGATTGGATCGATATTGCCGCTAATAGCCTGTATCTTGCAGCTGATCTTGCGATGATCGGAGGAACGGATAATGACAAGCACAATCCGAAATATATCCGTGAACGCAAGCACAGGCAGAAGAAAAAACAAACTCAAGACAGCCACGATGATGGCGGTATGCAAATGAATATGTAAGGAGGAATGACCCGACAACAGATAAACTAAAAGCCGTGTTGCCTTATGGCAGCAAACAGAAGTAATATCCCAAAACACGAATTGGAAATCCTCGCAAGGCACTTTCTTCCGCAGATCCAAGCTTTCTTTGAGAGCACGGAAGGGCGAAAGGAATATGAGGAGTGGAAAGCCGAACAAGACAAATTAAAGGCACAGACCGCCGATAAAACGGCTTGAAACGCACACACGGGCAGAGAGCGAAAACTCTCTGCCCTTGTATGTTATGTGTTTGCCAAACCGGTTATAAAAAGCAAAAATCCGAACGTGTCGCCGTTGATGACAATGTTCGGATTATTTGACTTTGGTGGGAGAGGATGGATTCGAACCATCGAAGCTGAAAGCAGCAGATTTACAGTCTGTCCCCTTTGGCCACTCGGGAACTCTCCCATATTAAATTTAAGCGCCGCACATTAAGTCAAGCGTCCGTTTAAATCGGCTCAGCTAATGGAGCTGGTGGACGGACTCGAACCCCCGACCTGCTGATTACAAATCAGCTGCTCTACCAACTGAGCTACACCAGCATTTTTCAGCGCCTAACTAATATACCATAATTAAGGCGCAAAGTCAAGTAAAAAATCGTATTTTTTAAGCCTTAAATGATATTTTTCTCAGAAATGCGCCGATTTACTTAAAAACACGGCGCATTTCGTCCTTATGACCGAGGACAAGCAGATGCTCGCCCGCGGTAAATACATAGTCGGGGCGGAAAATCGGAATAATTCGTCCCTCCCGCTTAATCGCGATAATATTCAGCTTATACCTGTTTCTGAAATCCAAATCCATTACCGTTTTGCCGAGCCATTTATCCAGCGGCTCAATTTCAAAAATTGAGTATTCCGAGGAAATATTAATACAGTCAAAGACATTCGCGGCTCTTTCGAGACCGGCTATACGGCTTGCTATATCCCGCTCGGGGTAAATCACCCTGTCCGCACCATTGCGAAGCAAAAACTTCTCCTCAACATCGCGGTTTGCAACGCTGTAAACCTTTTTTGCACCAAGCTCCTTAAGCAAATCGGTTATTTCAAGGCATGCCTGAAAGCTGTCCTCAATGCAGACAAAGCAGGCGTCAAACTCCTCTACCCCGAAGGTCTTAAGAACCTCGATTTTGGTGCAGTCGCAGACCCTGGCGCTTACAACCGAGGTCATTATATCCTCCATCGCTTCCGCCTTAATATCCGCCGCCATTATTTCGCAACCGTTTTTTGAAAGCTCGTTGCAAAGGTGATGACCGAGCGAGCCCAAACCTATTATAAGAAAGGATTTCATTTTAATATCTCCCCATATAAAAATTATCCTACCGTGACCGCTTCCTCGGGATACGAAACAGGAGGCTTCCTGCGCTCAAAAAGGGAAACGGCAAAGGAAATACTGCCTACTCTGCCGCAGTACATCAGGAATATTATAACAAGTCTCGACAGTAAATTCAAGTCCCTTGTTATGCCGGTTGTCATACCGACGGTGCCGATTGCCGAAACCGTTTCAAACAGGGCGTCGGTAATGTCGAAGCCCTGCGCGGCGCAGAGGATTACAGCGCCCGTAAGGGCGAGAAGCATATTTGTGGAAATAATTATTACGGATCTCCTGAGTGCGTCCTCCTTAATGCACCTTTTAAAGAAATGGATGTTATCCTGTCCCGAAAGCCCCGCGGTTAAGAAGACTAAAATAACCGCTATAGTAGTGGTTTTAACGCCGCCCGCGGTAGAGCCGGAGGAGCCGCCTATAAACATTAAAATAATGGTAATAAGCTTTGAGGCGGGGGTAAGCGACGCGGTATCCACCGAATTAAAGCCCGCGGTTCGCGCGGTAACAGAGCCGAAAAACGCCGCCAAAACCTCCTCGCCCACAGTCATATCACTACCTAAATTATTATGCTCAAAGGCATACAGCAATGCCGCTCCCCCGAAAATCAGAATCGCGGTTACGCAAAGTACGATTTTTGTGTGCAGGGAAAACTTTTTAAAGCTCGCACGGCAAACGGTAATATCGTCCCACACAAGAAAACCGATACCGCCGACGACTATAAGCACCATTAACACAATATTTACAAAGGCGTTTCCCGAAAGCGAGGTAAAGGAGGAATACTCGCCCGAAATACCCATAAGGTCAAAGCCCGCATTGCAGAAGGCGGAAATCGCATGGAAAAATCCGTAATAAACACCTTTAAAAAAGCCGAAGCCGGGCTGCCGCATAAAATGGAGCGATAACAAGACCGCGCCGCCGCCCTCAAAAATAATCGTGCCCGTTATAATTTTCCTTACAAGCCGAGAAAAATCCCCCATACGGGTGGTGTTAATGCTCTCCGCCATAACCGCCCTTTCCCGCAGGCTCGCCTTTTTGCTTATGAGCCTGAAAAGGAAAATAGCGATTGTCATAAACCCAAGCCCGCCTATCTGGATAAGGAAAATAATTACCAGCTGACCGAAAAGAGACCAGTAGGTTGCCGTGTCCTGCAAAACAAGACCCGTAACGCAGGAGGCGGAGGTCGCGGTAAAAAGCGCCGTGATAGGCGCGGCACACTCGCCCGACCTTGTAGCGAAGGGGAGCATAAGCAACGCCGTGCCTATTGTTATCATAATAAGATAGCCGAGGGTTATCACCCTGATATGAGAAAGCCTGCGATGTTTCATTTGGCGCCTCCGTAATTAAGCCCTCCCGCCGAAGCCGACAGGAGGGGCGTACTATGTAGATTAATTGTTAAGACGGTATTTTTCACTGTACCTATTAAAGTCGTCCACAAAGCTGCCGTTAAGAGAATTTTTAAGCTTATGGAGATACTTATGGGTATCGAGCATATCGGTGGGCAGCTGCATGGTATAAACCGCGATATTCGAGCAATGGTCGGATACGCGCTCGTAGTTTGTAAGCAAATCGGTAAAGATAAAGCCCAGCTCGATAGTACATTCGCCGTTTTGCAGACGGCTGATATGGCGCGCCTTAAGCTCCTTATTTAGCTTGTCGATAACCTGCTCGAGCGGCTCGACGTGGGACGCCGCCTCAATATCGTCGCTTACAAAGGAGTCCACCGTCATATTGAGTATTTCGGTAACGGCGTCGGTGATAACCGCGATTTCGTCCATCGCGTCCTTTGAAAAATGAATATTCTTGCTGTGCATTTCCTCCGCGACCTTGCAGATATTAAGCGCGTGGTCGCCGATACGCTCAAAATCGCCTATACTGTGAAGCATACGGGCGACGCTGTGGGAGGTATTTTCCGACTGCTCGTTGTTGCTGAGCCTGACAAGGTAGGTGCCCAGCTTGTCCTCGTATTTGTCGATAAGCTCCTCCTTTTCGCGGATAAAGCGCGCGTCCTCCGAATTGTAGGCGGAAATAAGGTCGATAGACTTCAAGAGGGATTCCCTTGAGTGCTCCGCCATTTCACAGGCGAGCCTGTGACACTCCGAAACCGCGAGGGCGGTGTTGTTAAACAAGCGCTCGTCCAAAAAAACGGTATGGGTTTTGTCGTCGCTTTTCTTGACGGTGATTTCGCACAGCCTTATTATCAGCTTTCTGAAGGGAACTAAAATAACGGTGTTTACGAAGTTGAAGAGGGTGTGAATCATCGCAACGCCTATCATCGTAACGGGCTTGGCAATAAGCTTTACCCCCGCAAATTCGGCAATATAGAGGAGTATCAGGCAGATAACCGAGCCGATAACGTTGACATAAATATGCATAGCCACAACCCGCTTGGCGTTTTTATTTGTGCCGAAGCTTGAAATAAGGGCTGTGATACAGGTTCCGATATTTGCGCCCAAAACAAGGGGTATCGCCATTTCGTAGGTGATGCTTCCCGTAAGCGCCAGCGCCTGAACAATACCTATCGTAGCGGCGGAGGACTGGATTACTCCGGTAAAGAGCATAGAAATAAGCAACGCCACTATCGGACTGCTAAAGGCGAAGAGCAAATCCTGAAAGCCCTCCATCTCCCGAACGGCGTTCATAGAGCTGCTCATAAAGTCCATACCCGTCATAAGCACGGCAAAGCCGATAAGGATAAGCCCGATATTTTTCTTTTTATCCTCCTTAGAGACCATTCGCAGAAGTATGCCCACAAAGGCGAGTATCGGCGCGAAGGTCATAGGCTTTAAAAGGGTTAAAAAGAAGTTGTCGCCGCTAATGCCCGTAAGGCTCAACAGCCACGCGGTGAGAGTAGTACCCACGTTTGAACCCATTATCATACCGAAGGTGTCGCAGAACTCGACTATACCTGAGTTTACAAGACCGATAAGCATTACGGTCATAGCCGAGGAGGACTGTATCGCAATGGTGATTCCCGCCCCCAAAAAGAAGCTTAAAAACTGATTTTGGGTAACCTTTTTAAGGGTGCGCTCAAGCGTGCCGCCCGCCACGTTTTCAAGACCGTCGGACAGGGTTGACATTCCGTAAAGGAAAAACGCGAGACCGCCCAACAGCTCCGCCAACATTAATAAAATTTGGGTAGAAGTCATATCAATACCTCAATCAAAGGCTTATCGCCCGAATATCAGAATTTAACGGCGTTCGCAATATATGCTTTAAGCTCCGAAATCGGAATACGCTTCTGCTCCATAGTGTCGCGGTCGCGCACGGTAACGCAGCCGTCCTCTGCCGAGTCGAAGTCGTAGGTAATACAAATCGGGGTGCCGATTTCGTCCTGACGGCGGTAACGCTTGCCAATAGAGCCCGCGTCGTCGTAATCCACCATAAAGTCTGCGCTTAAATCGGCAAAAATCTCGTTCGCCTTTTCCGAAAGCTTTTTGGAAAGGGGCAGAACCGCCGCCTTAAAGGGAGCAAGCGCGGGGTGCAGGCGAAGCACTACGCGGGTATCGCCCTTTTCGTCGGTCTCCTCGTCATAGGCGTCGCAGAGGAAGGCTAACAGCACGCGGTCTGCGCCCAAGGAAGGTTCTATAACATAAGGAATATATTTTTCGTTTGTTTCGGGGTCGAAATACTCCATAGACTCGCCCGAGTGATTTGCATGCTGGGTTAAGTCATAGTCGGTACGGTCGGCAACGCCCCACAGTTCGCCCCAGCCGAAGGGGAAGAGGAACTCAAAGTCGGTGGTCGCCTTTGAATAGAAGCAAAGCTCATCCTTGTCGTGGTCGCGAAGACGTAAATGCTCCTCGGTCATACCAAGGTCCAAAAGCCACTTCTTGCAGAAGCCGCGCCAGTACTCGAACCAGTAAAGGTCGGTGCCCGGCTTGCAGAAGAACTCAAGCTCCATCTGCTCGAACTCGCGGATTCTGAAAATAAAGTTACCGGGAGTAATCTCGTTGCGGAAGGATTTACCCACCTGCGCTACGCCGAACGGTATTTTTTTGCGGGTGGTGCGGGCGATGTTTTTAAAGTTTACAAAAATGCCCTGCGCGGTTTCGGGGCGGAGATAAAGGGTGGAGGAGCTGTCCTCCGTAACGCCCTGAAAGGTCTTGAACATAAGGTTGAACTTTCTTATGTCGGTAAAATCGTGAGAGCCGCAGTTAGGGCAGGCGATTCCCTTATCCTTAATATACTGCATCATTTCCTCATCGCTCATAGCGGCGGGATTATCCGACAGACCGTTTTCTGCGACATAGTCCTCGATAAGCTTATCGGCTCTGTGCCTTGTCTTGCAGGAGCGGCAGTCCATAAGCGGGTCGGAGAAGCCGCCTAAATGACCCGAAGCTACCCAGGTCTCGGGGTTCATCAAAATCGCGCTGTCAAGCCCCACGTTGTAGGGAGACTCCTGCACGAATTTTTTAAGCCATGCCTTTTTAATATTGTTTTTAAGCTCCACGCCCAAAGGACCGTAATCCCAAGAGTTTGCAAGTCCTCCGTAAATTTCACTTCCCGGGTATACAAAGCCTCTGCCTTTTGCGAGGGCAACTATAGTATCCATACTTTTTTTTGCGTTATCCAAAATCTTCTTCCTCCTGAAACCTAAATTCCTACAAATAATATACTATAAGAAATTTGTCAAAAAGTCAACACTAATTTAACGGATATGCGGCACTTAGGTTGACAATCTCCCGAAAAATGATATAATAAAAGCAGGAAGTGAAATTAATGACCGTTGATTCAATTCAAAAACCAATACAGGCTCCTATAGAGCAAAGGCATACGGGCAAAGGAAAGCCGAGCGCAATATTAACCTTTGGTTCGGAATTGAACAACAGGCAAAAAAAGCTTCTTTCTCTGCTTCCCGAGTTTAACAGCCAAATAACGGTAAACAAAAAAGCGGTAAATATGGTTGATTTATCCGCGCTCACCTCGCAAACAGGAGATGAGTTTGCAATGTTTACCAAGGGTAAAGAGCGCATTATCGTCCGCGGCAATTCGAGAATGGTACAAATTGATATTGAAAAAGCCGAAAGCCTTGCTAAGAAGGGATATAAATGGAGCGGTCATACCCATCCCGGATTTGATTTTATAAGCATGCAGCCCTCTGACGGCGACTATTCAATCCTTGATTGCTTTAAACAAAGCAATTCGGTTATTTATAATTCCAAGGGTGAGTTCAGAACATTTGAAAAAAGGAGTCGATAAAATATGTGCAAATTGTTTTCCAAATATGAGAAAGAAATTCAAAATTATTGCAAAGAAAACGGTCTTAGCTTTGAAAAGGCTCTAAAAATGCCGCAGTGTTGGAGCAAAAACGATATTTGGCTCCAGTATCACGACCCCGAAAAAGGTAAAAAAGGTTTAACTGACGAAACCCCCGCGCCTATTGTATTAAAAATTTCGGTCAACGATAATACCGTGTCCTTTGAACAGACGGAATACACAATGAAGTATTTGTCTTAATTTCATCTTAATTTCCCACGAAAACGGTTAACCTTATTTTAACTTGACATATTAATATATATAGATTATACTCTAATCATAGAATAATTTGGAGGTATTGTTATTATGGATAACGGAAAAATTCAGCTTCATAATATTAATTTTGACGATTTTATAAAGGCAATAGACGAGTGCAAGGGGGACGTTTACCTCGAAACCAAGGACGGCGACGTGCTTAATTTAAAGTCTAAGCTCTGCCAGATGATAGGTCTTAGCACCATTCTCAATCATTCCGAGGTTGCAGAGGCGACTATTCGCTGCACCAACCCCGAGGACGAAACAATGCTCTTCAGGTTTAATCTTTACGGCGAAATGCCCAAGGAGCAGTAAGAGCTATGGCGGAAAATAATTTTTTAACCTATAAGAATAAGCCGATTGTAAAAAGCGGAAACGAAATTTACTACGGCGATATGAAGGAACCCTACGTCGTTAAATTTACAATTCTTTCCACCGTTAAGGCGGGGGAGAACGAGATTCCCGGCGAGGTTAAGGTTGAGCTTTTAAAGAGCGACGCCCAACTTTTCGATAAGAAAAAGGCGGCAAAGGAAACCGTTAAAAATTCCTTTTTCGAGGCTCTCGACGTCGGCTTTGTCTGGCTTGAAAGAGCGCTTAAGGCAAATTAAAAGCTTTTATAATCGCAAAACGTCGGATAAATTAAGAAAACAAGCTCTGCAAAAGCACGAAAATAATGCTTTTGCGGAGCTTGTTTGCTTTTCAAGAGACAAATCGGGGTTTGTAGAGGTGATTGCAATAGCTAGGCTTGGCTCCCTCTGACGAGGGTGACTCCCCACAGTGTGGGGAGATGTCACGAAGTG
>CAMCIX010000031.1 GCA_945875045.1 uncultured Clostridia bacterium
CGAGATGTAGAGAGGTCTCGTGGGCTCGGAGATGTGTATAAGAGACAGATTATCCATAGCTTTTTCCGAGAAAACCGCGCTCCCGCCTGTTGCTATAACGCTGTTTTTACAATCAATAGCGGAAATAACTTCGCCCTCGATTTTTAAAAATTCGTCGATTCCGTCGCGGTCAATAATGTCCTGAAGCTTTCTTCCCGTCTGCTTTTGGATTAAAAGGTCGGTATCTACAAATTCAAGAGCCGCCGTCTTTGCAAGCACTACGCCTATAGTGCTTTTGCCCGCGCCGGGCATACCTATTAGTACAATATTGCTCTTTTCCATAGCTTAGTTTTTAAGACTTTGCAGCGGGGCGGGGATTCTGCCCGCGCGGTCGATAAACCTCTTAGGGCTCTTGTTAAGGTTAACCCTCATAATCGGACCCGAGCCTAAAAGTCCGCCGAAATTAAGCTCCTCTCCCGCCTTTTTGCCGATTGCGGGGATAACCCTAACGGCTGTGGTTTTGGAGTTTACCATACCGATTGCCGCCTCGTCTGCAATAATGGCGGAAATCACCTCGGCGGGGGTTTCGCCGGGAATTGCTATCATATCAAGACCGACAGAGCAAACTGCGGTCATAGCCTCTAATTTTTCGAGCTGTAAATCTCCCGAGCGCGCCGCGTCAATCATACCCGCGTCCTCGGTTACAGGGATAAAGGCGCCCGAAAGCCCACCAACGGAGGAGGACGCCATTACGCCGCCCTTTTTAACCGCGTCGTTAAGCAGAGCCAGCGCCGCAGTTGTGCCGTGAGTACCGCAGGCTTCAAGTCCCATTTCCTCTAATATATGCGCCACCGAATCGCCCACGGCGGGGGTGGGAGCGAGGGAGAGGTCAACGATTCCGAAGGGAACGCCCAAACGCTTTGAAGCCTCTGTGCCGACAAGCTGACCCATACGGGTTATCTTAAAGGCGGTGCGCTTTATGGTTTCCGCAACCTGACCTAAGTCGCCGTCGGGGCATTTTTTAAGCGCCGCCTGAACAACGCCCGGACCCGAAACGCCGACATGGATAACGCAGTCGGGCTCGCCTACACCGTGGAACGCACCCGCCATAAAGGGGTTATCCTCCACCGCGTTGCAGAAGACAACTAACTTTGCACAGCCGATACACTCGCGGTCGGCGGTAATCTCGGCGGTCTGCCTTACAACCTCGCCCATAAGCTTTACCGCGTCCATATTAATGCCCGATTTTGTAGAGCCGATATTTACAGAGGAGCAGATGTTTTCGGTGATAGACAGCGCCTCGGGGATAGAGCGGATAAGCGCTTCGTCCCCCGCCGAAAAGCCCTTGTGCACAAGGGCTGAATAGCCGCCTATGAAGTTCACCCCCGTCGCGTCCGCCGCTCTTTGGAGGGTTTTCGCGTACATAACGGGGTCGCCGCCGTTCGCCGCCAAAAGGGCTATCGGCGTTACCGAAATACGCTTATTTATTATCGGAATACCGTATTCGCGCTCGATATTTTCCCCCGTCTCCACAAGCCTTCCCGCAAGGCGGGTTATTTTGTCGTATACCTTGTCGCAGGAGCGTTTAATGTCGGAATCCGCGCAGTCTAAAAGGGAAATACCCATTGTTATGGTGCGTATATCAAGATTTTCTTCGGAAATCATATTAATGGTTTCCATTATGTCATTTATATTAAGCATATACTACCTCTTTAAATACGATGCATTGAATTGAAAATATCCTCGTGCATAACGCGGATGTCGAGATTGTTGTCAAGACCCAGAGCCTTCATTTTGTCCGAAAATTCGGTAAAGGAGCAGTTAAGCCCGCTAATTTCCGTAAGCATTACCATTACGAACATATCCTGCAAAACCGACTGGGTAATATCCACAATATTAGCTCCGCATTCTGCGCAGACCGCGCTTACCTTTGAAATAATGCCCACGGCGTCCTTGCCGATAACCGATACTACTGTTTTCATTTTGCTTCACCCTTCAAAAATATTGTTTCAATTTTAACATACTTTTCCGCTAATATCAAGCAATATCCTTTTTATTGTACTTATAAAATGCGGCGGCAATGCCCATTACCGTGAAAATAAGCCCGAAAGCCAGATATTTAAGCTCAATTTTACCGTTTGCGATTATGTCCGCGCCGTCGGTATAGCCGAAAGGCGTAAGGTATTTTAAAAACTCTGCCTTTTCGGTAAGGTTTGCTACTATATTAAGAAAATAGAAGAGCGCGGCGGCGCCGAGACCGATTCCCGCAGAATTAGCGCTTATAAACGCCGAAGCCCCAAAGCAAACGGCACAGGTTTCAAGCTGCATTATAAAATAGGATAAGAACATCAGGAATAATTTGTATACATCGGGCTTTTCGCCGATAATTAATACCGAAAGGGCGGTAATCCCCGCGACCGCGAGGTTAAGCAGTATTAACTGTAACACCGCGGCGCAGAGCTTATTAAAAACTACCGAGGTTCGGCTTATCGGGTGGGTTAAGAGAAATTCGGCGGTATGCTCCTTTTCCTCCTTTGAAAGGGCGGAAATACCTAAAAGCGCCGCAAAGAACGCACCGCCTAAACCCAATACGTTCCCGCACTCAACGGCAAAAAAGCCCGAAAACTCACCGAAATTGATTTTATCCATACCGAAAGCCGCCGAAAAGCTTCCCATATTTGCAAACATTCCGCTGATTTCACTCATCTGACTGCCCATTTGCGGGTAAATAAAAATACAAAGTGCCAGCATAAAGGCGATTATCGCCGTCCAAATAATAAGGCTGTTTTTGCCCGCCTTAAGCTCGTGCTTTATTACGGTCATTTCCGCTCCTCCTTTGAATAAAAGTGCATAAAGATTTCTTCTAAATCAGGCTCTGTAATATTAATGTCGGTAATAGTAAGCTTTGAAAGCTCGCTTAGCAGCATAGAGGGACTTCCACTGTATAAAAAGCTTATAGTATCGCCGTTTTGCTTTAGGTCCTTAATACCCTCAAGCGCGGGCGGGGAGGTAATTCCTCGTAGGGAGACCCGCTTTGCCTCGGTGTGTCCGATATTTTCTATACTGTCGCAGACAAGTATTTTGCCGTCCCTTATAACGGCGGCGTGCTTGCAGTAGCGCTGAACCTCGGAAAGAATGTGGGAGGAAAGAAAAACGGTCGTGCCGCTTTCGTTTAATTCCTTTAATATAGCGTAAAATTCGCGCTGCATAAGCGGGTCAAGTCCGCTTGTCGGCTCGTCTAATATACAAAGTCGCGGCGTGTGCTGTAATGCGCAGACAATCGAGACCTTTTTGCGGTTGCCGAGAGATAACTCCTTGATTTTTTTCTCGGTATCAAGCTGTAAACGCTCGCACAGGTGCTTTGCCGTAGCCGCGCAGTCCCTTTTTCGGAGCGCCGCCGAAAGCTTTATAACCTCCCGCACCCGCATATCGGGGTAAAACGCCGCCTCCGACGGCATATAGCCTATCTCGCTTAATATTTCGGTTTTGTTTTTTATTATATCCTTGCCTAATATTTCGGCACTGCCCGAGGTAGGGGAGATAAGTCCCAACAGGGTGCGGACTGTGGTGCTTTTGCCCGCGCCGTTTGGACCTATAAAACCGAAGAAATCCCCCTCCTCGACTTGGAGGTTAATCCCGTCAATTCCCCTTGATTTGCCGTAAAATTTTACAAGTGAATCGGTTTTAATTACATTCATCTCTTTTCCGCTCCTTTCACGGTAATTAAAACCATTATACATAATAAGCTTTCAATAAACAAGGCTTTTAGGAATATTTTTGAAATATTTATGGGGCGTAAAAATGCCAAACCGTTTGTTTGCACAAAAATAGCTGATATTATGCACCATAAAAATGCAATTTATCAAAATGTAGACAGCCTATTGACAAATAGCCCTATATGTAGTATTATAATAGCGTACTAAAGGTCGCGTGACTGACGGATAAGCGGGTAACCGCGTGGAGCGCGAGCCTAAAATGCCGACCGTCTGGGCAATTCAGCTAATTACTGGATTGCCCTTTTGTATTGTTTAGGAGGATTATAATGGAACACAGCAATTGGAACGGATTTAAAACGGGCGTATGGCAGGACGAAATTAACGTCCGCGATTTTATACAGAAAAACTACACCGAGTACAAAGGGGACGACAGCTTTTTAAAGGGCGCTACCAAGCGTACAAAGGAGCTTATGGGGCGGCTTAACTCCCTTTTTGAGCTTGAAAGACAGTACGGCGGGGTGCTCGATATCGATACCGAGACGGTATCGTCTCTTACGGCATATGCACCCGGTTATATCGATAAGGACAAGGAGCTTATTGTCGGTATGCAGACCAACCGCCCCTTAAAGCGCGGGGTTAACCCCTTTGGAGGCATTCGTATGGCGAGACAGGCGTGCGAGGCATACGGCTACAAGCTCAGCGATAAGCTGGAAAGCGAGTTTAAGTACAGAACCACCCACAACGACGGCGTTTTCAGAGCCTACACCGAGGAAATGCGCTTAGCCCGCAGAAGCCATATTTTAACCGGTCTGCCCGACGCCTACGGCAGAGGAAGAATTATAGGCGATTACAGACGCGTCGCCCTTTACGGTATAGATAAGCTTGTTGCCGAAAAGAAAAAGGATAAGGCGGCTTTAGCCGAGGGTAATTTCGGTGCGGACGAAATCAAGCTTGACGAGGAGCTTTTCCAGCAGATAGCGTTTTTAGGCTATATGAAGGAAATGGCGGCTATGTACGGCTTTGATATAAGCGAGCCCGCAAGCAACGCCAAAGAGGCTATCCAGTGGACATATTTTGCCTATCTTGCCGCTATTAAGGAGCAGAACGGCGCGGCTATGTCCTTAGGACGCGTTAGCACCTTCTTCGATATTTACATCGAGCGCGATATTAAAAACGGCGTTTTGACCGAAGGCACGGCGCAGGAGCTTATCGACGATTTTGTAATGAAGCTTAGAATCGCCCGTCATCTGCGCACACCCGACTATAACGAGCTTTTCGGCGGCGACCCGATGTGGATTACCGAAAGCGTAGGCGGAATGGGTGAGGACGGCAGAACCTTAGTCACCAAAAACAGCTTCCGTATTTTAAATACCCTTTATACTCTGGGTTCATCTCCCGAGCCGAACCTTACCGTTTTGTGGTCAAACTCTCTGCCCGAGGGCTTTAAGAAGTTCTGCGCCAAGGTCTCCTGCGATACCGATTCCATTCAGTACGAAAACGACGACCTTATGAGACCTATTTACGGCGACGATTACGCCATAGCCTGCTGTGTTTCGGCTATGAAAATCGGTAAGCAGATGCAGTTCTTCGGCGCGCGCTGTAATCTTCCCAAGCTTTTACTGCTTGCGATAAACGGCGGCGTGGACACCACAAGCGGAATACACATAGGTCCGCAGATGGGCGTAATGGAGAGCGAAGTCCTCGACTATAAAGAGGTAAAGGCAAGGCTTGATAAATATATCGAGTGGGTTGCCCGCCTTTACGTTAATACAATGAACGTAATTCACTATATGCACGATAAGTACGCCTATGAAAAATCCCAGATGGCGCTTCACGATACCGACGTTCACCGCTTTATGGCGTTCGGCGTGGCGGGACTTTCGGTAATTGCCGATTCGCTTAGCGCGATTAAATACGGCGAGGTTCGCCCGATAAGGGACGAAAACGGCTTTATTACCGAGTTTGAGACCGTGGGAGAGTTCCCGAAATTCGGCAACGACGACGACCGAGTAGACCTTATAGCTAAAGAGCTTACACACCAAATGATTACCGAGCTTAGAAAGACCCCGACCTACAGAAACGCCGAGCATACCCTTTCGGCGCTGACTATAACCTCAAACGTAATGTACGGTAAGAACACCGCCGCCACTCCCGACGGCAGACCTGCGGGCGCACCCTTTGCACCGGGAGCCAATCCTATGCACAACCGCGAGGAAAACGGCGCGCTGGCTTCCCTTAACTCGGTTGCGAAGCTTTCCTACGACGATTGCCGCGACGGTATTTCCAATACCTTTTCCATTACTCCCGACACCTTGGGCAGAACGGCGGAGGAAAGGGTTAATAACCTTGTCTCTGTGCTGGACGGCTACTTTGCTAAGATGGCGCACCATATTAATATTAACGTACTCAACCGCGAAACGCTGATTGAGGCATACAACGACCCCACGGCTTACCCCAACCTTACAATCCGCGTTTCGGGCTATGCGGTTAACTTCCACAAGCTCTCTCGCGAGCAACAGCGCGAGGTTATAAGCCGCACCTTCCACGAGGCTATGTAATGAGGGAATTAATTAAAGGAAGAATAAGCTCCTTTCAGACGCTCGGCACCCTTGACGGACCGGGCGTCCGCTTTGTAGCGTTTTTACAGGGCTGTCCGCTAAGGTGCGTATGCTGTCACAATCCCGAAACCTGGGATAAAAACGGCGGTACGCAGTACACCGCAAAAGAGGTTGTGGAGAGAGCGGAAAGATATAAGGAATATTTCGGCAAGGAGGGCGGCATAACCCTTTCGGGCGGCGAGCCGCTTTTACAGGCTGATTTTGTCACCGAGGTATTTCGGCTGGCACACGAAAAGGGAATCAACACCTGCCTTGATACAAGCGGCTGTATTATAAATGAAAAGACCGAGGAACTGCTCGATTATACAGATTATTGTTTACTTGATATTAAGTACACAACCGATAGGGAGTACAGGCAGTATGTAGGGTGCGGGCTTAATAATCCGCTTGAATTTTTGGAGCGGCTTAACAATAAAAAAATACCCTGCCGAATAAGACAGGTGATTATAGAGGGACTTAATGACAGCACCGATAATATTAAAAGATTAGCGGAAATAATTAAAAAATATCCCTCTATAGAAAAAACCGAGCTTTTAGCCTTCAGAAAGCTTTGCGTTTCAAAATATCAAAAGCTCGGAATGTCCTTTCCCCTTGCAAACACCCCCGAAACCCCGCAGTTTAAAATAAAGCTTTTAGAGGAAAAACTGGCTGAAATACTAAAGGAAGAATAACCGAATCGAAAAAACGCTTTTATTCACCTTGGTATAATAAACCGCTTTTTTTACGGAAATAATAGTACGTAGAAAGGGCGGTTTTGTTATGAATAATTACGAGCTATGGATAGAATATATTGACGGCACTCTTAAGCCCGATAAAAGCTTTGATATTATTAAAAGAGAGCTTGAAATCGGCGAAAGACGGGCGGCGCTTTACTTTATTGACGGCTTTATAAAGGACGAGGTATACGAAAAAATACTTGAATTTCTTTATAAGCAGACCCCCGAGGACATTGGAAAAATCACCGATATGACGCAGTTTGCGCGGCTTAAAATGCCTTATGTAGAGGTTGACAGCACAGAGGATAAGCAGACGGCGGTTACGGCGGTGCTTTCGGGTCCCTCCGTGCTAATAGTCGAGGGAATAAGCGGCGCGCTGATAATCGACACCCGCACCTACCCCGCGCGAGGCGTTGAGGAGCCGCAGAAGGACAAGTCGTTAAGGGGAGCACGGGACGGCTTTGTTGAAACCCTTGTTATGAACACCGCTATGATTAGGCGCAGAATCCGCGACAGCCGCCTTAGAATGGAATATATGCAGATAGGAGAGGGCACAAAGCTTGATATAGCGATAAGCTATCTTGACGGTATTGCGGACGGGCGGGTGCTTGATATTTTAAGAAAAAAGCTTAAAAATATGGAAATAAACGGTGCCTCAATGACTGGACAGGCGATTGCCGAAAAGCTCCAGAAAAACGCCTTTTTCAATCCCTTTCCGAAGTTTAAGACCACCGAGCGACCCGACTACGCCTCCGCCTGTATTTTCGACGGCAGAATAGTGCTTATAATGGACAACTCGCCCTCGGTTATGATAATGCCGATTTCGCTTTCCGACTTTTTCAGGGAGACCGACGACTATTATTTTCAGCCTATCGTCGCAAGCTATACGCGGATTATCAGAATGGCGGTATCTATAGCAAACGTTATTATAACCCCGCTTTATTTATTGCTTGTAAATAATCCCGATATAGTTCCACGTTGGTTAAGCGTAATTATGCCGAACGATACCGGGCAGATACCCCTCATTTTGCAGTTCTTAATACTTGAATTTATGGTGGACGGACTTAGGCTTGCCTCCCTTAACACGCCCGATTCCCTTTCAAATTCCTTAGGCATTGTCGGCGGTCTTTTGCTCTCGCAATTCGCTATAGACGCGGGCTGGTTTATAACCGAGGCTATACTCTTTATGGCGTTTGTCACGATTGCAAGCTTCTCTCTGCCTAACTTTGAAATGGGCTATGCTATGAAATTTGAGCGGCTTTTACTGCTTGTTTTAACCCAAGCGTTAGGTGTATGGGGCTTTGCAGGCGGCACAATATTTATCTTTATATGTATGCTGTTAATAAAGACCCTTTCGGGCAGAAATTATCTTTATCCGATTGTACCCTTTAATTTAAGGGGCTTTTTGGAGCTGTTTATAAGGTATCCTATGAAATGAAATTTGCGTCAAATTTTTCCTTTTTATTTACCGAAAGTTCATATATTTGAATTACAAACGCAACAAAGGCGGTCTATAATAAGCACAAAGACAAGGAGGAACGTTTTATGGACGATTTTAATAAGCAAAACGGCGAATTAAGCGGATTTGATTCGGTAAACGGAAAGGAAACTCCGAATACGGGTAACGGATATACCGTAACGCCAGAGGGCGGATATTATACAAAAAGCCGCGAGGATATTATTCAGGACGAGGTTGTAAAAAACGAGGATACCGCATATACGGCGGAGCCTGTCGGAAACGATAACCGCGAGGAGACTGCGAATAATACCCCGCCTCCAAGGCACGACTTTTTCCCGAGCGGCGAGTACGGCGCATATAACAAGGGAGCAAATTATGACCCCCATACGGGACGACCTTTGTATAACTATAAGCCGCCTAAGCCCAAAAAGCCGAAAACCGGCAAAAAATACGGCGCGGGGGTTGTTGTGCTGGCGGCTCTGCTTGCGGCGGTGATAGGCGCGGTAAGCGGTATTGCGGCGGTTAATATAGGTAAAAGCGAGGGAAACACAACCCTTACACCCTCGAATGTTTCGGGTCAAAATGTGAATATTAATATTGACGAAACTGCCGAATCTGTAGTCGAGGCGGTCGCGAAAAAGGTAACCCCCAGCGTTGTCGGGATAAGAACCACCACCTCGGTTACAAGCTTTTTCGGCGGCAGCAGTGAGGCAACGGGCGAGGGAAGCGGCGTTGTTTACTCCTCGGACGGTTATATAATTACCAATTACCACGTTGTTTCGGGCGCTATCACAAATAAAACGGGCTCTAAAATCGAGGTGTTTACGGACAGCCTTGATTCCGATTCCTACGAGGCGTCGGTTGTGGGCTACAATATTGCCTCCGACCTTGCGGTTTTGAAGATTAACGCGAGCGGACTTACCGCCGTCGAGTTTGCGGATTCATCTGAGCTTAAGGTGGGTCAGTACGTTATAACGGTCGGAAACCCCGGCGGACTTGAATTTATGGACAGCGTGACCTACGGCGTAATAAGCGGCCTTAACCGTGTTGTGTCTGCAAGTTCGGACGTAAAGCTTATCCAGACCGACGCCGCGATTAACCCCGGCAACTCGGGCGGCGCGCTTGTAAATGTTAAGGGTCAGCTTGTGGGAGTTAACAGCTCAAAAATAGTTTCCGAGGAATTTGAGGGTATGGGCTTTGCGATTCCGTCAAATACGGTAGCCGAAATCTGCAAAAAGATAATTGAAAAGCAGAACGACCCCGAGCCGTACGTCGGTATCACGATAAGCGAGAAATACACCGCCGACGTGCTTAAGTATTACGGCTATCCCACGGGAGCGGTTATTTTAAGCGTTGCCGAGGGAAGTCCTGCAGAAAACGCGGGTCTTAAAAAGGGCGATATTATAACCGAGTTCGGCGGAAAGGCTATCGGCGATTACACCGAGCTTGAGGGACTTGTTGAGGAATGTAAGCCAAATGACAAGGTGAACGTTAAAATTTACCGCAGCGGCAGGTACTATACCACCGCAATTACCGTAGGTGCGAATAACGCGGTTAGCTGATTTAGATATTAATTGTAATAATATATTTGTCTAAAATCTAAATTGCGGAACGGATAAATCCGTTCCCTACATTATCCGTTTTTAACGTAGGGAAGGCATTTATGCTTGCCGCGTCTAACATCGAATATCTAAATACGTAGGGGAGGGCACGGAGACCCTCCCCAACAAACTCCGATTTGTCTCTTAAAAAGCAAACAAGCTCTGCATAAGCTTTATTTT
>CAMCIX010000032.1 GCA_945875045.1 uncultured Clostridia bacterium
GGCAGGTAATAATTTTGGACGCAGGGCACGGCGGGTTACCTAATACTATAGATTAGGTCAAAACACTGCCGTGAAAATTCAATATAAAATACCCCGAGAACCCGCTGTTTATGCGGGTTTTCGGCATTTTACGACAAATTACACTACCCTAAAAGATTATGTTCTACAAATTTGAATATTGATTGACTTGTAGAACATAATATGATATACTATTATCATAGAGGTGACGAGTGTGTATTTTGATATTACAAATGAATATATGGCACTGTTAAAACAAAAGTGTATGATAGAGTCGGAACTCAAAACATGTCCTAAAGGATATATTTATAAAAAGAAAATCGGCGATAAGGAATATGCTTATCTGAAATATCGTAACGGCACAACAGTTGAAAGTGTTTATCTGAAAAATAATGAGGCTGAGGAGATTGAGTCAAAACTAAATCTACGCAAAACTTATGAAGAAAAGTTGCCGAAAATCAATAGTCGGCTTATGGAAATTGAAAGGGCTGCAGGATATTTGAGTAACGCCCTTTCAAGGCAATTAAATGTTTTAAAACTTTCTATCCCTATGGAAAGCCTTTCAAGCGCTGAAAGATTTTTGAGTCTATCATTTTCGGATGCTATGACCTCAATCGAAGGCATACCGGTTACAGATGATGTGCGTAAAATTCTGAGTGCCTGGCAAAACGGCAAAAAAACATTTTCCTCAATTTTCACTGATACTCTAAGACAATACGGCTTTATAACGGAGGAATAACCAATGCGTGACCCTTATTTGTATGATGATGCAAATGTTCTTAAAAACTTTGCAAATATAAAAAATGCCGAGCGTTTGCGTAAGGCTGAGGCGGATATTACGGGTATTGCAATGGCGGCAGTTTATAATTTGAAGTACGATAAATTCAACACCGAAACCCTTTGCGATATCCATAAAAATATCTTCGGTCAAATTTATGATTGGGCAGGCGAGTTTCGTACTATACAAATGGTAAAATACGAAGATGTCCTCGGCGGTGATACCGTTCGTTATGCTTATCCTAAAGAAATTAAAAAGCAACTAAACGAAACAATGAAAGAAATCGCCAAGCTAAAAAGAACCGGCGATAACGATAAGGATATAGTTTTCAGACTCGTTCGTATTATCGCAAGCATCTGGCAGACACACCCTTTCCGTGAGGGGAACACAAGAACTGTTATAGTGTTTGCTATACTCCTTGCAAAATCATTGGGATTTGAAGTTGAACACGAACTTTTCAAAACCAATTCTGCCTATGTCCGCAACGCACTTGTCTGGGCGTCACAAGGTATTTATTCAAAATACGAATACTTAGAGCGTATTTTCTTCGACGCAATCCTCGGAGAAGACAATAAAGCAAATGATACCCCCGAAACCAAATCCGGCAAATATGATGCTATCGGTGATTATAAAATAAAAGACTATAAAGAAAGATCGCATGAGTATAAGGATTAATAATATAAACTATTGAACTAAATTAAGAACACCAAAAGAAATATATCGAGTATTTTAATATATTTCCGAAAATTATTGACATATTTCTTTTTGTACAGTATAATATTTCTGTAAAGAAAACGAGGAGGAAAGATACAATGTCGGATACTATGAGTGTTAAGGAAGCAGCCGATCTTTGGAATTTGACTAGCAGACGAGTAACTTCTCTTTGCAAAGAAGGCAAGATTAAGGGTGCCAAAAAAGATGGTCGCTCTTGGATTATTCCGTCCAATGCCGAGAGACCTATCGATAACCGTGTTAAGACCGGCAATTATAAGAAAACAAATACAGAATCTAAATTGCCACTCCCTATAGGTATTTCCGATTATCGTTTGGCATCTTCTGATTATTACTATGTGGATAAAACGATGATGATTAAAGATTTTATTGATGAACGCCCAATGGTATCTTTATTTACCCGCCCGCGTCGATTTGGCAAGACTCTAAATATGGATATGCTTCGCACTTTCTTTGAAAAAACAGATAAAGATACTTTTATCTACTTTAAGGATAAAAAAATTTGGGCTTGCGGTAAAAAATATCAAGATTATCAAGGCAAATATCCTGTAATTTTCGTTTCCTTTAAAGATGTTAAATGCAATACTTGGCAAGAAACCTATGATATGCTTTCAATGATCATTCGCAAAGAATTTCAACGCCATAGTGAACTTGCAAACAGTGCCAAACTTACAGCAACCGAAAAACAAGATTTTAACAATTACCTCCATGAACAATTTAATGAAGCAAAAATGATGATGTCGTTTTCCGCACTATCGCAAATGTTACATGAACATTATGGCGAAAAAACAATTATTATTATCGATGAATATGACACTCCCATACAACAAGGCCATACAAAAGGTTTTTATGATGAAGTTATAAACTTTATGAGAAATCTATTTTCCGGAGGTCTTAAGGATAATTCTCATTTAGCCTATGGTTTTATGACAGGTATTTTACGGGTTGCCAAAGAAAGTATTTTTAGCGGTCTAAACAACTTAAAAATCAATTCTATTTTAGACAATAAGTACAGTGAGTATTTCGGTTTCACCTCTAAAGAGGTTAAAGAAATGTTAAAATACTACGGAGCAAAAGATAAATACTCGGAAATATGTGAATGGTATGACGGATATAGATTTGGAAATACAGAAATTTTTAATCCGTGGTCTGTTATTAATTATATCAATAATGAATTTCAACCCAGAGCATATTGGCAATCTACGGGTAGTAATGACATTATCGGAGAAATACTTGCTCAGGCAGACGAGGATATATACGAAAAACTAGATGCTCTATTAAAAGGAGAAGCATTCTTAACATACATTGATACAGGTGTCATATATCCCCAAATTCAAAGTAATCCTTCGTCAATATACAGTTTTTTGCTTGTGGCCGGATATTTAAAGATGGTTAAAACCGACACCGCACCCAGCGGAGATTTTATGTGTGAAGTTGCTTTGCCGAATAGGGAAATTAACTTTGTTTATAACAAAGAAATTTTACAAAAACTAAATCATATCATACCGCAGTCAACAGCAATCTATATCCAAGAGGCAATTTTTACGGGAGATTCCGAAAAACTTCAAAAGAACATAGAAAAGCTGCTTATCCATTCTGTCAGTTGTTATGATACGGCAAAAGAAACATTCTATCATGGGCTTATTCTGGGGCTTTGTGCAATTTTGGATAATCGCTACTATATTACTTCTAATCGCGAATCAGGAATCGGCCGTTATGATATTGCACTGTGTCCTAAGGATTTAAAATTGCCGGGAATAATAATAGAACTAAAAGCTGAAAAAGATTGTAATGAGACAGAACTCGAAAAACTTTCTCAACATGCACTTAAGCAAATTGAAGACAAAAAATATGATGCGGATATGAAAGCAAAAGGTGTTACTACTATTTTAAAATACGGTGTCGCCTTTAGTGGGAAAACAGTCAAGATTAGTATGAAATAATCATAATGTCAAGAACATTAAGCGAGGTTAGACTATGACCTATGACGAATTATTCGTTAAATACAAAGAACTTTCTGCAGAAAATCAAAAGTTGAAAGCAGAAAATGCAGAACTGCGTACAAAGTTAGGTTTATTTGCCACTCCCCACAAAACCGAAACAACCGGTGAAATCATAATTAATAAATACAGTTCTTCCGAAGATAAAATCAATTTGTTTATGTCTCTCTTTGTAGGCAGATATGATGTTTATGCAAAGCGGTGGTACAGCACTAAAACCAAAAAGTCGGGTTATCAGCCGGTTTGCGGCAATGAGTGGAGCGAGGTTTGCAATAAACAAAAAAATAAATGCAACAACTGTCCTAACCGAAAACTTTTACCGCTTGATAGCAAAGCAATATTCAATCACCTAAGGGGAACCGATAAATATAGTCGTGATGTTGTTGGCATCTATCCTATGCAAAAGGATGAGACCTGCCGTTTTTTAGCTGTTGATTTTGATGATAAAGATTTTGAACATGCATCACTCGCGTTTAAAAACGCATGTCATAAAAACAACATTCCGGCATATATTGAGCGTTCTCGTTCGGGTAGCGGCGCTCATGTATGGATTTTCTTCAGCGAACCCATTGAGGCAGCCGTTGCAAGAAAATTAGGTAGCGGTCTTTTAACCTTGGCAATGCAAAATCAAAGCGGAATCAAGTTCACATCTTATGACCGTCTTTTCCCAAATCAAGATACAATGCCTAAAGGAGGTTTTGGCAATCTAATAGCTTTACCTTTACAGGGACTCGCCAGAAAAAATCATAACAGCGAGTTTGTTGATGATAATTTTGTTGCCTTCCCTGACCAATGGGCATTTTTGTCAAACATACAAAAGCTTAACACAACCGAAGTGACGAACATTATAAGCGAAATTTGTCCGCATAATGAACTTGGCGATTTAGTAAGGGATAATGAAGAAAAAAGAAAGCCTTGGGAAACAAAAGAAGAAAAACCTTTAGTATTCTCGGATTTTACCGGGAATATAAAAATTTTCAAAGCCAATATGCTTTATATTAAAAAGCATAATTTATCTCATAAAGCAATTTATAAAATTCGCCGTCTGGCAGCTTTTAAAAATCCTGAATTTTACAAAGCTCAAGCTATGAGACTGCCGATATATAATAAACCTCGCATTATATCTGCCGCAGAAGAAACAGAAGAATATTTAGGTCTTCCACGAGGATGCGAAGAAGGTCTTGTTTCTTTATTAGATTCCGCAAATGCAAATTATCTTATAGAGGACAAAACAAATACTGGCAGCAAAATTGATATATCCTTTAATGGTAATTTAAGAGAAGACCAAATGCCTGCCGCTAAAGCCTTGCTTATGCACGATAATGGCGTTTTAGCCGCGACAACTGCATTTGGAAAGACGGTTATCGGCTCTTACTTGATATCAGAGCGAAAGGTTAACACGCTTGTTTTAGTGCATACAAGTGCGTTACTTACCCAATGGAAAAATTCTTTAAATCAGTTTTTAAATATTACTGCCACTCCACCCGAAAAGCGACCGGGCAGAGGGAGACAAAAACAATGGAGTCCTATCGGAATAATAGGTTCCGGCAAAGAAAACCCTTCCGGTATTATTGATGTTGCAATTATGCAGTCGCTTTTTGATGGAGATGAAGTCAAGAAACTTGTTCGTAATTACGGCATGATAATTGTAGATGAGTGTCACCATGTTCCGGCATTAAATTTTGAGAAAATCTTGAAATTTGCAAATGCAAAATATGTATATGGCCTTTCGGCTACTCCAACCCGTCAGGATGGGCACCATCCGCTTATATTTATGCAATGCGGTCCAATCAGACATTTGGTTGATGCCAAATCTCAAGCACAAAATCGAGGCTTTTCTCATTATATTATCCCTCGTTTTACCTCTTTTCGTTCTCTTAATTCCAAAGAAAAAGCCATTACACAAATTTATACCGAAATCACGGAAAATGCAAATAGAAACAAGCAAATAGTAAGTGATGCTATAGATGCAGTGGAAAACGGTCGCACACCAATAATTATTACCGAACGCACCGAACACATTGAAATTTTAAAAGATATGCTTTTAGGCAAATGTGAAAATATTATAACGCTTATGGGCAAAATCTCCGCCAAAGAAAAGCGTCAAACTATGGAAAAGCTTTCTAATATTACCGATGGCGAAAAGTTGATAATTATAGCGAGTGGTAAATATATAGGCGAAGGCTTTGATTATCCACGATTAGATACCTTGCTTTTAGCAATGCCGATTGCTTGGAAGGGAAAAGTTGCGCAGTACGCCGGACGGTTACACCGCAATTACAAAGGTAAAAACGAAGTGCAGATTTTGGATTATGTTGATATTCGTGTACCTGTACTTGAGCGTATGTATCAAAAACGGCTGAAAAGTTATTCCGCAATAGGATACCAAACCAAAATAATCGAGAACACGTTCAATTCACCAAGTATAATTTATGACGGTAAAAGTTTCTTGCCGGTTTACTACAACGACTTTAACAGTGCCTTATGCGAAATTGTAATTGTTTGTCCGTTCATGAGAAAAAGCAGAGTTACCCAGCTTTTGAAAGTTCTTTCACCACTCATATCAAAGAATATAGCAATCACTGTGATTACACGACCTCCTGAAGATTTTAAAGAAGTTGACCGCATTTCAGTTAGCGAAAATATATCTAAGCTTGAATCATCGGGAATTACAGTTAAACTTAAATCTGACTTCCATCAAAAATTCACCATAATAGATAACACCACCATTTGGTATGGTAGCGTGAATTTCCTTTCCTTCGGTTCACACGAAGAAAGTATTATGAGATTCGAAAGTACAGATATAGCGACAGAACTGCTCGCAAGCCTGTAATATAGGTATTTTGTGCAACTAACCTCCCCTTTTCAACAGTCTAAAAAGGAAAATTTTTGAGACGACTACTGCTGAGGAAATGTTAAGAAAACACCGTGATTTTTTATCTCCAATTATTTCCTTCATCTGTGCGGGTCTCAGGGCTTAAAAATAGGTGCGGCTATAAAGGAGTATTTGTTATGATTCACTATATGAATCTTGTTCCATCTGCTTTTGTAAAAATTGCAGATGGTAGTAAAACAATTGAATTAAGGATAAATGATGAAAAGCGGCAATATATATGCTTATAAACATAACGGCGAATACAAAGGAATAATTGTATTTAAAATAAAAGAGCAAACCGCCGAAATATTGGATATTGCCGTAAAACCCGAATATCAGGGACAAGGTATCGGCAGTATGCTTATAGATTACATTTTCAGTAAATTTGCGGTCAGTAAAATCACCGCTGAAACCGATGATGATATTATTAATTTTTATAAAAAGTATGGGTTTATAATTGCAGACACAAAAGTCGCATTTGACACCAAAAGGTATGTGCGTTTGTGAAAGTGTTACCCACCGCTACGATTTATTAATAGACGAAAACAACGACCCCGTACACGATCCGAAACCGTTGCGAGATTATATGGATAAATGGGACGGACAAGCTTTTATCGATAAAATGGAACTTGATAAAAACAAATCTATTCTTGAAATCGGCGTCGGTACTGGCAGATTGGCTGTTCGTGTGGCACCTTTGTGCGGTAAGTTTTGCGGTATTGATATTTCACCTAAAACCATAGACCGAGCGAAAGAAAACCTTTCAGGGCAAGCCAACGTGAAGTTACTTTGCGGAGATTTTCTTGATTTCCCATTTGATAGCAAATTTGATGTGATTTATTCTTCGCTTACCTTTATGCATATCGAGGATAAGCAGAACGCCATAAACAAAGTATCAACTCTGCTAAAAGACAGTGGAAGATTCGTTTTGTCAATCGACAAAAATCAAAGCGAGTTTATCGACACAGGCACACGCAAGATAAAAATATATCCCGATAATGTGGATGCAATTACTGAATACATCAAAGCCGCTGGGCTGACTATCATAAATCAGTACGACACGGAGTGTGCAACAATATTTGTTGCACAGAAAGGATAAAAGAAATCTTCAAAACCAATTTATATATTCTGTCATTGACAGAATTACTAAAGGATACCTATCACGAACGCCTACTTTATGTCAGCTTGCAAGGTAGCAATATGTAAAGCTATGTCAGTTTACGATTGCCTATTGTTTTTTGGGGAATAATATATTATAATATAAACAACAATATTCCCCAAAGGAGTAATATGATGGATAACAATTATTCTAAAATACAAGATCTGCTTCAAAGCAAGGCGGATTTGCAGGCACGGCTTAAGCTTTTGCCCTATGACGGCACGCCCGAAATCAAAGACCGTGAAGGCGGAAAGTACCTTTATATCCGTAAGCGTGTCGGTAGCCGTTTGAATTCAACCTATATTGATGCCTATTCGGATGAGCTTTACAACCTTTTACTTCGTAATAACAGAGAGGCAAAGGATATTCGTAAGCAACTTCGCAAAGTAGAAAAGGAGTTGGCTTTGCTTGGTTATACAGAGGCAGAGCTTTCTTCCCGTGTGCTTCTTAACCTTGATTTTGCAAGAGCAAATATGAAAACCAACATTTATGACCAAGCAGTTTTGGAAGGTGTTGCTACCTCATTTCCGCAGACAGTGGATATCATTGATAATGGTATAGTAAACGGAATGACCGCAACCGATGTTCAAAAAATCCTTAACCTTAAGCACGCTTGGGAGTTCATTCTCGACCGCGATGTTGCCGCATATCCCAGTGATTTCGATATTCTGTGCCATATTGCCAATCTTGTCAACGAGGGCTTTTATAATAAAGGTGGGCGTATTCGTGGTGTGCCGGTTACAATCGGCGGCACTTCGTATATACCGCCGTTGCCAATAGAAAGTTCGGTTAAAGAAGCTATACGCGATATTGTAAGTTCTGTAGAGGATGCTGTTGATGTTGCAATCACGCTTTGCCTTTACTGTATGAAAACGCAGATTTTCAATGACGGAAATAAGCGTACCGCTGTTATATTTGCAAATCACTATTTAATCTCAAAAGGCGGCGGAATGATTGTTATTCCCGAATCGCAGGTGCCGAAGTTTAAGAGGTTGCTTGTTGCCTACTATGAGGATAAAGACAACGGCGAGATTTTAGAATTTATGAAGACAAAGTGTTGGAAGACATTTTAACACCGTTAAGTGAGGATACAAATAAGAAAATAATAGATGGCACACACTCTGTTAAGTCAAAGCAGGAAATGCACGAATATGTTAATAGAATTACAACGATATAAAACCACAGACAAACCCGTCTGTGGTTTTGGCTTAATGATATTCAAACTCAAAGCTTGCTTTATCGGTAGTAAATTCACATAATATGGTGTCTTTATGTGAAAAACGATAATACGCCTTACAGGATGCGCTTTCGTGTATGGTTCGGCACATATTGCCGTTTGTGGGTGCCGCCAAAGGTTGTACCTTCTTTTTCAGTAATTTAGCGGTAAACTCAAACCCGCTTTGTTTTACTGTGACCAAGTTCTCTCCGATTTGTTTTATTTTTGCGCCAAGGTAAGTGGCAATTCTATATTCCTTTCCGTTAAGCAGCACAACACCGATTATACCCGTAAAATGAAAGCCTAAAAAGGGTATATCTGCCACCGACAGCATTAGCGAGTTGTTTCGGGAACAGCACTGAGTCCAAATATATTTTTTGGGGAAAGAACGACCGCGGTCACCCTCAATATAACCCATACCGTTTTCAAATTTAAAAGTTTGATTGTTTACCGAAAATTCACCGCATATTTTATGTGACATACTGTAAACCCTGTGCCGGCACTGCATAAACGGAACAAATTTAAACGGCTCCATAATATCATAGCGGATAGGTGAAAGGTCTTTAAAGTTAAGCGTTCCTTTAAGCGTTAAACCATCACCCTGAAAATCAAGTGTAATACCTTTATCAGAAAATATACAATCCCCTATTTTTACATATAACGGTTTTTCACAATACTCCAATTTTTCAAAAGGTATGTTGAACGCTTTGTTATCGGTTATAATTTGCAAAGAAGCGGACTTTTTACCGTTGCTGTAATGGTATGCAGGTATAAACGCTATTGTCTTATCTTCGGTACTGCATTTAAAGTACCACCCCTTAAAATATCCTATATTGCTAAACCCCTTTCGTAATGCCATAATTATAGAATATCTTGATAGTATGTAGATATACAGAAATATGGAATTTGTCATTTGTTGCGGTTGAATTTTAAGGGCACATATTGTATAATGTACTAAGTATGATAAGGAAAGGAGAAAAAAGTCTATGAAGGATTTTGAGATTTTAAGCCGTGATACAGTTGTTGCTGTTTGGAAAGATAACGAGCTTAAAGTTTTAAATAACGATTTGTTGCCTTTATATTTAAAACGTGTAAGTGATGCTAAATCTTGGCTTGAAACAAGGGCTATTGATTCGCATAGAGCAAACTCTAGACTTCTTAAAAAGGCTTTAAGACTTGCCGAAAAGGACGATGTTTCAACCGTACTTCATGTTAACGCTGCAACTGTCTCTTATACACATCTGACGCTGCCGACGATATGCAGTGTGTAG
>CAMCIX010000033.1 GCA_945875045.1 uncultured Clostridia bacterium
CGCTTGTTTAAGCCTTTTTCTAGCGCGTATAGGTTAATTTGGAGGGGAATTTAGGGTTTAAAGACTACCTAAATTCCCAAAAGCAAGTTTAGCGAAGAGTGAAAAGTGAATAGTTAAAAAGTAAAGCCCCAAAGACTACCGTCTTTGGGGCTTTGGCTTGTGGGTGCAATTTAGATACAGGCTGTAAAACTGCATAAATAAAGGATTTTTGAAGATTTTTTTACTTTTTCGAATGCTGATTTTATTTGCTTTTTAGCTTATGCCTTAATTTCACTTGGGTGCAAAATAGATACGCTTTTTTCACTTGATTTTCATTGCTCCGGTGACCTCCTTTTTATAATTTGGATTTTATTAAACAAAAATAACCGCAGTCAATTTGGCTACGGTTGTTCTGCTTTTAAATTATATGTGTTCTTCAATTTCGTATCCGCCGCCGAAGTGTATCAACAGTGTCCCGTCTTTGAATACTTCGATACACTCTATCATCTGCCGTACTATCGCATCGTCATAGGTATCGCTGTCAATTTTGCGTTGAGCTATGATTTCTTGAATTCTTTGCAGTCTGTCCTTGCGGCTGTTATCTCTTGCGAGGCTTTCGGTTATGGCGTTGATTCTGCTACCTAACTGTTCTATCTGTTCCGAGATATCTTTGTACTCGGCTTCATTTTCCTCAAATGAAGTGTTGTTCTGTACGCTTTCGGTTGCTAGAGATATCATTCTTTTGTTAAGAGCATCTATCTTTCTTTGAAGTAGGTCAATTTCATCGGTGCCGCCGTTTAATCCGATTGCTTCGCCTATGGTGGCTTTCATCAGAGTGAGGTATGTCACCTCGTCCTCTGCATCGAATTGTTTTAAGGCTCTGACAATGGCTTGGTGCAGACTTGATTCAAGCACGGTCACTGAATCGGAGCAGTATTTCGTGCCGTTGTCCAAACGGTTTATACATCGCCATACTATCCTTTTCTTGCCGTGCGATGTCCAAGTGCACCGCCTGTATTTGCTGCCGCATTCACCGCATTTCAACACCTCGGTCAGTGCATATTTTGAGTGCTTTCCCGATGCAGTGAGAGCCTTTTGTGGCGATTGCGGTGATACAGTATTTCTGCGGCTCATTTCCTCTTGAACTCGGTTGAAGGTCTTTCGGTCTATGATGGCAGGATGGTTATTCTGTACCATATACATTGGTGCTTCGCCCTCATTGGCTTTTCGGGTTTTGGATATGCAGTCTACTGTAATAGTCTTTTGGAGAATGCAATCGCCACAGTATTTTTCGTTCTTTAATATGTTTTCTATCATATGGCTGCTGAATGTAAAGCTCTTGCCGGGGATTTCTATGTTCTCGGCTTTCAGTGTTTCGGATATGGTTCTCGTTGTTTGACCGCCGAGATACATATCATATATGCGTTCCACTATTTCGGCTTCGTAAGGTACAATTTCGGGCTGACCGTCATCCCCTTTTTTATAGCCGAGCAGTTTCTTGTACATAAATATACACTTGCCGTCCTCAAAGTTTTTTCGGAAACTCCAGGTTATATTTTTGCTTATACTTTCGGATTCGGATTGTGCAAAGCCTGCGTATATAACAAGATACAGTTCACTATCGCTCTTGAGTGTGTCGATATTCTGTTCCTCGAAAAATACCCCGATTCCCATTGATTTGAGCATTCGCACGGTTTCAAGACAGTCCACGGTGTTTCTTGCAAATCGGGATACTGATTTGGTTATAATGTAGTCTATCTTTCCGGATTGGCAGTCCTTTATCATCCTTTGGAATTCGTGCCGCTTATCTGCTCTTGTGCCGGAGATACCTTCATCTGCATATATACCTGCGAGCTGCCAATCTTTGTTTGCAGCTATCATCTCGGTGTAGACTCTCTTTTGTGTGGTATATGAGGTTAACTGTTCCTCGCTGTCTGTGGATACTCGGCAGTAAGCGGCCACTTTTCTTTGATTGTATTTTTCCTTATCCACTATCATTGTTCGCTTTGGTTCAAGCAGTGTTACGGTTTTTTTAGGTATTTTCCTTACCTCCATTTTCATCCTCTCCTTGTATTTCGGTTTCGGTTTTAGTGTGCAGTTTCACTCTCCCCGAATTGTCAATTGTGATGTATGAGACAAGATCGGAGAAATATGCACAGTTAAATTCTTCTTGTGGTTTCATCAAGGATATTCGCTTTTTTACGATATTGGCGGTTATCATCTGTTTTGAGTTGTTTTCTGCATACTGCCGATTCGCTATATCGATTATCCTTGCTATAATAAATTCTTCGCTCGGCATCTGCCGTCCGAGTTCGGCATTTATTTCATCTTTGTATTTTGCAACCTCTACGGAGTCGTGCTTTACTGTTTGACCCGATGGAATTATGAGGTTGGCGTTTTCTATGATGCGGTTGAGCAATACGGTTACTTTGAGCAGCAGGTCGGTATCGCTTATCCGTATTCGGCATCCACATTCATCGTTGGTGCAGGACCAACTTTCATTAATTTTTCGCTTAGCGCATACTTTTCGTACCATTAGCGAGCCACAGCTTTCGCACCTGACTCGGTTTCGCAGGATTGCAATGCCATCGCATTCCTTTTTGGCCGTATTTGTCTGCCTTGATATTTTGGTGCTGACTGCGGTTTCGAATGTGTCCTCATCAATTATGGCATCGTATTCATCCGAGCCTGTATATTTGGCGTTATCTATGATTCGAGCAATCCGAGCTTTATCCCATACATTTGTCTTTTCGGTGTAGGGAACTTTTCTTGCCGTAAGGTTCTCGGCTATGTCTTTTAGTGATGCACCTTTAATGTATTCTTCAAAGATTTCTTTGATGATGTCGGCTTCGGTGTGTTCTATGACGGTTCTTCCATCCCGTACCGTATAGCCGTATGGAATAAATCGATTTTGTTTCATTTCGTTAACTCCTTATATTACCTCGGTGAATTTTAGGCCGCCTATAAGTGTTATTGTAAGTTCGTCTTTTCTGTTAAGTGTCATCCCGCATACGATTTGCTCGAAGAGTTTTTGGTCGAATTCCTCTAACGGTTCTTCTATTTCATCAAGCAGACATTTAATTTTTCTAACATCCACAAGGGTTTCAAGAATTTTGGATTCATAACTGTTTTGCCTTTGGGATTTCAGCTTGCTGATTTGTTTCTTTATATCTCTTGCCTGAATTTGATAAACATCGCCTGCGAGGTAGCCTTTTCCTTGCAGTTGGTCGAGCATAAGCAATTTGGCATTTAGTTCTGCAATGCTTTGGCTCATATCTCTTGCTAATTGATTGTTCATCTTATAGGTATTTGCAGCAGTTTCGAGCATACTGATTGTCTGACCGATTATGTTTTCAGCACCGAATCGCAGTTTGTTGACCATAGCGATAAAGCCGTCATATATCCGTTCCTCGCTGTAGTAGAAGGAGTCGCAGGCTTTCGAGTTTTCACAATGTGTTGAGCAAGCCCATTTTATACCTCCCTTTCGTACCTTTCGGTTAAAAAACGAGCCACATTCGGAACATTGAATGCGACTCGTCAGCGGATATGTATTAAATTGTATTGTTCTTGCAAACTGTTCTCTGCGATTTTTCAAAAGGGTTTGCACATTTTTAAATGTTTCTCTGTCAACTATGCCAATATGAGTTTGGTTGGCGTAGTACATATCTTGTTCGCCACGATTCTTATGCTTATTAAATGGTACAGTTACCTCTCTATATGTCTTTTGAAACAGACTGTCGCCAACATATTTTTCATTGGCGAGAATATATCCTATTCTTTTTGGTGACCATGCCTCGTATCCACGCTTTGTTTTGATGCCCTGTTCAGTAAGTTCAGCAGCAATTTCGGCGGTGGATTTGCCTATAAGATAATCTGCAAATATTTTTCGTATAATAACAGCCTCCGGCTCGTAGACTTCAATTGTTTTTCCTTGTAGTCTGAAACCGTAAGGCATACTGCTCGTAAGATATTCGCCTATTTCCATTCTTTTTTTGTTTGCCAACCTTAAGTTTTGGGATATAGCTTGAGATTCCTCTTGTGCGATAGCGGCGAAGGTGTTGAGCAGCATTTCATCGCCAAGCGAGAGAGTGTTTATACCTTCTTTCTCAAACATAACACCCACGCCGATCAGTTTCAGCTTTCGGGTGTATTCAAGAGTTTCTTTAGTATTTCTTGCAAATCTTGATATCGACTTTGCAATTATAAGATCTATCTGCCGCAGCTCGCACATTCTTATCATTCGCTGAAATTCGGGACGATTTTCTGCATTAGTACCGCTTATGCCCTCATCCGCAAATATGTCAACAAGTTCCCATTCGGGATTTTGTTTTATCTTTTTTGTATATACTCTTATTTGAGTTGCGTAGGAATTAAGTTGGTCAGCTGAGTTCGAGGATACTCGGCAGTACGCCGCCACTCGTAGCTTTTTAACTGTCTGCTTTGTAAGCGGTGATATTAGTTTGACTTGTGGCATTCGGCACACCCTTTCGTATCTTTTTTTCTAACACCATTATACCGAAACAACCCCGAAAGTCCAGCCAAATAGCCTCATTGTATCTTTTATTATCATTTTAGACATATTTTCAATCTGCTATAGCGAGGTCGGCGCCGGTCAATTTTTTGTAGTATTTTTTAGCCTTGTTGTATTCGGCTTGGGTTATCGTTCCGTCCGTCAGCAGTTGTCGGAGAACATAAAGGATTTTTAAATATTTAATGCTTGTATGTTGGGTTTCTGTAATCATAGTCCGATCTCCTTTTGGAGGTGGCTTAGGGGTTACCTAAGCCACCGTTCCAATTATTCAAAATATTCGGGTTTCTTTACTGATTTTATAAATTCTTTTGCTTCCTCAATACTTTGAATCTTCGGATATTTTGAAAGAGCGTGTGCTACTTTTACTGCATAGCTGCCGAAGTATGCTCTTGGATCAAGGATAGCGAGCAGACCTGTATCGGTTTCACTGCGAATAAGTCTGCCTGCTCCTTGTCGGAGTTTAATCAGCATTTCGGGTACGGCATACTCACGGATAAACCTTGCAACATTATTGCAGGCTTCTTTCTTTTCTTCCATTGTTGCCGAGCGTATTGGGAAAGGCAATCTGACAATGATAACCGATGACAGACAGTCGCCTACGCAGTCCACACCCTCCCACATAGATCCGGAGGCGAACAAAACGCCGTTTTTGCTCTTTTTAAAGTCGGTGATAGCCGTCTTATTGGAGCGCGTCATACAAATTATATCGTATTTGGAGAGTCTTTCCTTTGTCTTCTCGTATACGGCATTGAGCACCTTATATGATGTGAAAAGGATTGCCGTGTGTCCGTTTGTGGCATCTACAAGCTGCACCACCTTATCTGCTACAGCGTTAATGTATTCCTCGCTGTCATTGTCGGGGGTGGGCATATCATCGGGGATGAACAACCTCGTATTGTTTTTGTAATCGAAGGGAGAAGGAGTTGACATTTCTGTCATTTCATTTTTCCCGATTCGGTCGAGGCCATTCTCACGCTTAAAAAAATCAAAGCTTGAGCCGTCACTCATTGTGCCGGATGTAAGGACATGACTTGATTCCAAATCCCACACACCTTTCTGTAATTTACCGCCGATATTTTTCGGACAACAGCAGAGGGACACAAGTCCGTTTTCATCCCGATCTACCCATACGCATATTTTTGCAGGCTTAAGAAAGTGCTTAAGAGCCTTAACAATCTGTTTGGCACTGATTTCACATTTGCCCTTGCGTTTCTTGGTGAGATTATCGAGAACAGCAATTTCATCGGCTAATTTATTAATAAGAGTTATGGTGCTGTAATCAAGGTTTATGATACTGCCTGCATCGGAATCAATATCATTTGCATGAATTTGATTTTGCAGGGTTTTAAACAATTGAGTGTTGTGCAAAGCAACTTTTCTGCGAAAACGCTTAAATGTATCAAGGTCGGTTTTGGGATCATAAAGTGTCTTGATAAAGTTAAGGTATTTGATTATATCGTTTTCGAATATTCTCTTTCCGTAGACATCCTGTGCCGCTTCTTTCAGCTTATGTGCTTCATCGATAATAATGTAGGAGCTGTGTCGGAGCAAGCCTTCCTGTTCGGTGGAATTTAAGTACAGGTTGTGATTGGTGACCTGAAAGTCGATTGCCGTTTTGCAGGACATTGCTCTGCTGACAAAATCAGCGTATTTACACTCTGCGGAATACGGGCAGGCGCGACAGCTACCCTTGACACAGATTTTTGATTTTATACTGCCTTTTATTTTGAGTTTATCCAAGTCAAAAGCCTTTTCCTCAAACCTTGTATATTCAAGTTTTTCAAGTAGTTCTTTATTTTTGTTTGGATAAACAGCGAGTTTACTGACAAAATCCCGGTATCGGAAAAGGCAAAAATAATGCTCTTTTCCTTTTCGCAATACAGCAGTCAGCGGTCGGTCTATGATGTGGTATTCCATAAGCATTTGGGAAAGCTGCGGGATTTCTTTTTCAACCAGTGCTGTTTGCAGCTCAATATTTGAGGTTGTTATGGTCACAGGGTTATCACCTTTAAACATTAAGTTTTCATATCTTTTGGCACAAAGCCCTGCTACAAGGTAGGCAAGGCTCTTTCCTGTGCCGACCTCGGCTTCGCAGATGGAAACTCGTTTTCCTGTCATTCCTAAGAACATTTGTCGGCAAAGCTTAATCTGTTCCTCACGAACAGCGTAGCCAAAGCTCGGCAATACTATGCGGAATATAGACTCGATAACCTCCAGCGGATCAGTAGCGAATACATTTTTGTACCGTCTGTCGCCGGTGTACTTGATTGCACGGAAAATGTCAGGAATAAGCTCCTTGAATTCGTGTTCCATATACACACCGTTTTTTCGGCTGCATACCTCGGAGGAAAGTCCTGTTTTCATATCTATTGCAAAGTAAACGGTTTGGTGCCGCAAAGGGGCGTGATAAATTAAAAATCTATCTTCAAAGGTAAAGTCATAATCGCCGCCCGGATAGGCTTTTCGTTCATTGAGGTAATATTCGAATGCATCTTGGTGATTTCTTGTTATTTCGAACATTTTGATACTCCTTTTGCTTGGTGGCTGAATGGTATGCAGAGGGATTTCACCCTCTGCACAGTGTTTCAACCACCAATTCTTTTCTATTTTGATGGTGTTGGCGGTATTTTTATCCCAATACCGGCAGGAGTGCCTTTCGGCACAGTTTTTGAATTGGGATTCGGAGTACCTCGCAGCATATATGCCGAGACTTCTTTCTCGGCAACGAGGATCATATATGGCGTAACTGACATAAATTCCAGCCCGAAACGACCATATCCTGCATTCACGCAAGCCGCTGACACGGAAGTATCATTATCCTCGTTTTGTATCATCGCCGGACGGCAATGCTGTTTGTCTGCCGTCCCCATACCGTAGGTTTATCGCTCACTCACTTGTGTGAGGTCTTGGCGGCCTTGTATGTGGGCTTTCCCTTACGGGCAAAACGAGGCTTCCCTCGGAATCCCAATTATTAAGTTGTCAAGGTTCAAGAGAGTTTTTGTCCTCTCACCCTGTATTCCACACTTTTTTCGCAATCTATAACCAAAAAATTAAAAAAATTTTTTCAGCTTTTCAAAAATGGCTGTTTTGCGCTTATAAATCATAGGTTGGGATACTCCAAGCTTACGCGCTAATTTTGATTCGGAGATAGGATATTTTGAAAGATAGAGGGCGGTTATAAGCTCCATTTCGTTCTCGTCAAGGCTTTTGAGAGCCCTGCGCAGAGTATCAATATCCATCTGCCTTAATGCTTCGGATTCCAGGTCTATGCTTTCATCGGCAATAAGTTCCTCGCCGGAGACTTTATCATCGTCATCGCCCTGACCCTCGCAAGCATAAATGGAAATAACGCAGATGCCTGACTCTCTCTTGGTATCTCGCACATACTGTTCTCTGCGCTCGTCCACACGAAAAGTCGGAATGCTGTCGGTATCAATTTCCAAGAACACCTCATTCAAGTCATCGGCATCGCTGATTTTCGCAAATCTCTTATCCTTGCCCTCGTTACTTTTGAGGTAGGTATAAGCCGCTCTGCCACAGAATTTCTCATATCTCGTTTGTCCGTCTGCCGACAGATATTTTCCGTTGCTGTTTTTTGCATAATATATTTTCATTTCTGTAATCTCCTGAATTTTGATTTTTTTGGTGAAATCAAAATTCGGGGATTACGGATATTTGGCTATGTACGGTTGCCAATAAAAAATACTCATTCGTTTCCTTTCCCGAAACCGAATGAGCAAAAAAATAAAGCCGCTTGGTACAGTTGACATATTGCCACACGGATAGAACACATATTACTTTTCTTGTAATACGGTTTGTTCTATAACCAAGTGGCATTTGAAAGTCAACGCATCAAGCGGCTTCGTAGCACTAATCTTGCTTTATAAATATTAAGTTGTAGGTTATGATTATTTATGTGCAGTCATTCTAAACGAGATGGGCGGGAATATTACCTCCTCACCGCAGTTGCTGCACTTTTCGGTAGCGTAACCGTGATTTCCTTTATATATAGTGGTTATTTTGTGGTTGCAATAAGGACAGAGCCGAGCGACTCTTATTTGCGTACTGCATTCACTTCTCAATTTATCCTGTTGGGATTTGACTTGTGCATAGTGTTCGGGATTTTGTTGTCTAATATTGATTTTCGGCATATTGTTAACCTCCTGTATAATACACATCTACAAGGCTGTAAGGCTCATCGAGATAATTGTTTTCAAGCAGTCCGAGTTGCTTCATCCTTATAGCGAGTGCTGTTTTTGAAACAACGAGAAACCTTGCCATATTGCAAAACTTATCATAGGTTTGTCGGGCATAGATTTTATTAAGCATTGTAATCTTTTCGCCCACAGTAAAAATATACATTGCTCTTTTAATTAAGTCGGCAGGGAGCAGAATGGCAGAGGCAAGAGCATTTGCCTGCCACTCATACCAATCTGTGATTTGCTTTTGTTTTTCGCCGCCTGTTTTATAAAAATGAACCTTTGCGCTTTGAGGTGTAGAGTCATAATCTTTTGGATATAACATTTTTAGTATTTGGTGTGCGCTTTCATGTGCGATTGTAAAATTGCACCTGCCAAGCTGCTCTATATCTTCTTTAAGGTCCTGCTCTATAAGGACGGTTTTTCCGTCAAGCAAGTAGGTGTATTGACTGTCATCTCCTGCGTACACCTCAATCTCCATCGGCACTGTAGTAGTTGCGCCGAGAATACTTCCGTCAAGAGACAAGTGAGTATATTCCAAATTAAAGCCGAGTAGGTTTGTGAGTAAAAGTTCGGGATCAATATGTGTGATATCCGTATTAATGTTTTCGGGCAAGTTCTTATATGCTTTTAATACTCTTTCGGCTATTTTCTCAATGTCCTTACGAGATAATATTTTCACTTTTAACCTCCGATATCTTTTGCCTCCACAAACCATCTTCCGTCATCCTCGTACAGATAGGTTTCTTTATTGCAAATTATAACCGTGTACCTGATTCCTGTACCGCCAACCTTTGTTGCGTGTGCGCGGCACTTTTGTCGGAGACGGTCAATTTGATATTTGTTGCCATCCTCAAAAATGATGGTTCTCGGTCGGACATCACCCTGCGGAGAGACTGATAGTTCAACACCGACATATACTTTTCTGTATTTTACTGATTCTGCCATTAGTTTTCTTCCCTTTGTATTGTTTTTTCTACAGCGTATCAAATAATGAGACCTGTCGGCATCGTGAGTTCTACCTCGCGGTCATTTGGCATTTTAATATCACGGTAAAGAGTTGCAGGCTGTATGGAGTGTTTGCCGAATCTATCCCTGATTTTTTCGATTGCGGTTTCAAGCCTTTCTCTTTTTGCCGTTTCCTC
>CAMCIX010000034.1 GCA_945875045.1 uncultured Clostridia bacterium
AGATGTAGAGAGGTCTCGTGGGCTCGGAGATGTGTATAAGAGACAGATAAAAAGGTGGTAATTTTATGAAAAAAGTGTTGGTTTGGGCTCTGTGCGCTCTGCTTGCGTTCAGCAGTATAACTGCATTGGCAGCAGGCAAGGATGACGGCGCTGTAAATGTGGAAGCCGTAAACGGTCAACAGTATTTCAAAACGGAAAAGGCCGTATATTGCACATATTATATTGCGGCGAACGGTTCGGGCGATAATTTTTACCGCTACGGTACAGTTGATATTAACGGCGATAAGCAAATGAATATTTGCGATTTGGTTCATATTAAAAAAGAATTATCCAAAAGTACGGTAGATAACAGTATGGATATTACCTTTGACGGCAAGCTTACTGCATCTGATTTAACTGTACTTAAAAAGGTATTACTCGGAATAACGGATATTAAGGAGGTAAAGTAAAATGAAAAATAATGTGAAGTTATTTAAACGCTTTCTTTCTTCAGCTTTAAGCTTGTCGGTTATATTATCCTCTTTGGCTTTTACAGGGGTTACCACATTAGCTGTAACGGACCCCAATGCCGTCGGCTTTGAAACAGAAGCCGAACAGAATTATTACAGTGATGTCGGTAAAAACGCGTCTGCTGCAATAAAAACACTTGAAGACGGCAACAAGGTATTTGAATTTACCAAGCTTTACAGAGATTGGTCGACAAACAAATATCATTCTCTTTTAAGAATTGCCGATAAGGCTTCCGACGGCAGTGTTTCCACAAAACAGGTTACTGCGGGAAGTACCTACACCATAAGCTTTAAATATAAGAATAATGTTGAGGTACAAGGCTATGGCTTGTATACCAAAATACTGTTTGTTCATTCGGGTAATAATATGGGTAATCTGCTTAGCGGAAGCGAAGGGTGTATTGGTAATTTTAGGAATTCCGGACTCGTGGCAGAAATTGCCGCTATACCCGGCTCTGGACGATGTGTTCCCGTAAATGGTGACTGGGTTGAATATACGTCAACATTTACGGTGCCGGACGGCGTAGGTATTTGTACCGAGCTGGCTTTGGCGTTTAGTGTTGATCCAGATGCGGAAAATGCAAGCCTTTATGTTGACGATATTATTGTTAAAAAGTATATAGAGCCTTCCGGTGAAGTTAATATAACGTTTGATAACGGAGAATATTATGATGAGACAGGCAAAAACTGTACCGCTGGCGCTATACTTGATACAGGCGATGCACAGCAGGGCAAAGCTTTTAAATTCACAACGCTTCCTCGCGATTGGGAAGGCACAGCTTCCGCTTTAAGGATATATCAGAAAAATACCGATAATACCTGTACTCCTTTTAAGGTAACTGCGGGTAAGAAATACATGATTACTTATAAATATAAGAAAATAAGAGGTTATAGTACTTGGGGACCTTATCCGAAAATAGCGTATGTTGATTCTGGTACAGAAATTTCGAGTTTTATTACAAGCGGTCCTACTAACTGGTCCGGCGGTATTACTGGTATAAACGGTATGTCCACCGGGGCGGCAGGAGATTGGGTAGAATATAAATCCGTATTTACTGTGCCCGAGGGAACCCAAAACAGAGAGATTGCGTTATTATTAGGTGAAGGAGCGTTTACAACAAACGCAGAAATTTGGGTTGACGATATAAAGGTTGAGGAATACGGCCCGCACAGCGGCGGATATCAGGCGGATAAAAGGGTAATAGACTTTAATAATTATAAGGTTTCATCTGACAACTCGTGGCATCATGAGGCAGACGGAACACTTTATTTCAGTACAAAGACCGAATCGGACAACACATACCTCCATTATGAGGCCAATGACGCGGGAAACTGGCTGCCATGCCACGCAATGAAACCGTCTGTCGATGGATCAAACGCCAATCTTGAAAAGAACTCTGTATACATAATGACGCTGAAAGTAAGGACAAACAACGTGCCGGATTCAGGCATGACGCCATTTATAGCCTATTACAACGGCTTTTTCACCGCATATGAAAACGTTGAGAGATTTTCTAACGATATTGTATATGATACAAACGGTGAATGGGTAGATTTAACGCTTAAATTTAATACCCCGGAAGAATACACAAACGGAAACGGTTTTGCTTTCGGTTTTTTACCGGGCTCTGGCGAAAAAAAATATTCATATGATATTGACGATATTGTAATTGAAAAAGTAACAGATACAGAATTATATATAGATACAAACGGCGATAATGAATTTGAGCTTTATACTACCCTTACCGGCGGACCGGGCAGTGATTTGGTGCTTCCCGAAACCGATATTAAGGAGGTATACAACGCCGACGGTACGGGATATACCGAAACATACAGCTTTAACGGCTGGTATTCTGATGAAGGTCTCTCAAAGGACGCCATACTGAAATACGGTAATTTTAATACAAAAATTTACAGCACGGCGGTTGTCACAAGATCTAATACGGAAAATCAGGTGGGCTTTGCGGGCTTTGATAAGTACAGCAATACTGTCGACGGAATGAGCATAAGCAAATCCGACGCAGAAATTTCTTATGAAGATGCATATTCCGGTTCGGCTTCGCTTAAGCTTAATCTAAAAGCCAATACGCAGTCTGCCGCAGAGCTTAAAAACGACTGTTATATTGACGCTAAGCTTGGTCAAACCTATACGGTATCCTTTATGTATAAGGCGCAGCACGATGTAAAGGCAGGCGTCAGCGCGGCAGAGTCCGGCAATGTCACCGGCAGTAATTATATATGCAATTATACAGTCTTAAAGGCTTCCGACAGTTGGGAAAAGGCAAGCATTACCGTTAACGCCGAAGGCGTCGGAGAGTTTAAAAACGGCTGTTCATTGGCTTTGGTGGCCTTATCGGATAGCGATAATACGGTTTATATAGATACAGTAACGATTTATTCTGCGACTGAGTCGGTGGGCGCTGTCAAGGCGGAAAACGGAATACGTTTTCTAATGACGTACAACTGCGGTGGAGATAATAAGCTTGTGTTGGATGGCGCGGAATATGCGATTGCGGAACGCGGAATACTTATAGCCGGTGCCGATAATGAAAATGATCTCACCATAGAAGGCACGAACGAAAACGGTATAGTAAAATTAACTGCGGATTCTCTTGATGATTTTTACAGCCGTAATTCGGTAACGAAAGCCACGGTTTTTTCTGCTGTTGTTAACGGTCTGCCTGAAACTGATGATTATAGCTTTACCGCACGCGGATACATAAAGCTTACGGACGGCAGTGTTTATTATACCGATTATATAACAGCTTCTGCAAAAACGGCCAAAGAACCGTTTAAGGTGGTTCTTCCCGCCGATGCGGTTGAAACGGGAGATGATAACGGCGTCTCATACGAGAGTACCAAGCATACTACAGGTGGTAATTATTATTTATTCCTTCCAGCAGGTACTGTTTTAAGCTCTGCAAAGACATATAAGGTAGAGGCATACCTTACAGTTGGCTCTACTCAAATAGCTAATTTTAACGGTACGGGAGAATATACGCTCAATCAGGACTCTTACTGTCTGCTTACCGTTTACGGAGGGGAATTGAATAAAGACCTTGAAATAGCAGTTCCGTATGAGCTTGCCAATAATGTAATGCAGGGATGGGAAAAGGATATTCCGTTTATTGAAATAACTAACTCACTTGAAAATGCAGATAGCTCTGCGGTTAATTATATCTTTATAGCAGACACGCACGCGGGCGCTTATCCGAAAGCCGGCGATACATTAGAGACTTTGTATGAGTCTGAAAGCACAACATATTGGCGCAGTGTCGGCATAAAAGAAAAAATACAGTCGATTGTTGATTATGCCAACAGTAATGATAAAATAGATTTTGTGATTGTCGGCGGAGATATAGTAAACGGCTACGAAACCGTATACAGTCCCGGTTATCAAACGGCATTAGCCAATACTGCTACTACGGGCGTAACAAATGTTCATAATTATGTGACCTATCAAATCAAAACGGTATTGGAACCGCTTAAAAACTGCAAAAAGCCCGTATTTGTTATACCCGGAAACCATGATGATAATAAGCCCCAAGCGATTGTTTATAATAATATAAACAAGTTAGGAATCGCTGTTGACGAAAGTATTAAAAATCTGGGCTTTAATATTAAAGATATAGTAACCGATATTGACTGGAAGCATGATATATTTGATAATTTTGTAACAAAAGGCGCCGTGCAGGACGCTTCGTATACGGCAAATGATATTGTAGATGCGTCCTATACGGGAGATAAGCAGGAAAAGCTTTCTAAATATTATTACTATGATTTAGAAAATAAGAATACGCGCGTATTCTGCCTTGACGTTATGGATACAAGACACAAGCTTGACTCGGATGGAAATGTTGCAGCGTTTGATTCTTCAAACCATGTAAGCTATTCGCCGCAACAGCTTAAATGGTTGGCGGAAAATCTTGAACAAGCCAAAGGCGATATTATTATTCTGTCACATATGGCGGCCGACAGTAAAAACTACGGCGCACGCAACTGTGAGTATCTCCTTGAAATATTAGCGGCTTATCAGAACAGGAGGACTTGCAGCATTACAATCGGCAATACGGTTATCGCGGCTGATTTTACTTCCGCTGCGGGTAAGATTCTTTCATACAGTGCGGGTCATATACACGAGGACAGAACCAGCTTTTCTGAGGAAGCAAATATTTGGCAGATATTCTCGGGTATGGGTTCAGGATGCGGCAATATTGTCTCTGCAACCGAAAATGTAATATATAAATATTTTGTTGATTTCAATCATTGGTTCACAGGTAAGGACGAGAAACTGATTTCTCCCGCAAAAAAATAAGCTCTTTGCCAACAGGCGAGATGAAGAGTTAAAATGAAAAATTCGAGGCTCTCATTTAACTTTGAGCCTCGAATTTTTTGACTGTTTTATTACAGCCGCTTTGATTTATTTCAAGAAATTGCTACGGAACTCGTCTTGTCAAAGAGCATATGTGGGATAATATGACCGACCTTAATTACTGAAAAGCGTCAATCTTTACCGAAAGGATACACTTACCGGTGAGGAGGGACTTACTCTAGCGGGTATTCTTTTGCTCGGTTCTCAGCAGACAATTAATTCAGCTCTGCCACACTATAAAACTGATGTGATTACCTATTTGCTTAAGGGTCGCGAAAAGCTTATCGCTAAAGGTTTTGTTGCGGTTTTCTTTGGTTACTCCGATTAGAATTTGAGCTCATCCTCCGTCTATTCTTGACAAATTAGCTTGATATGTTGTATAATCATAGAAAAATGCACACCAATTGGTCGTGTTTGGGAAGGAAAAATTATGTCATATTTATATTTTGACAGTCCAACTGAACAACTTTACGGAGAAACCTTTGAACTGATGCAACTGGAACATAGCATATTATTGCAAAGAAGAAAAGAATTGAAAATGACACAGCAACAAGTAGCTGATAAAGCGGGTATTCAGCTAAGACAATATCAGCGTTTGGAAAATGGTGAAAGAAATATATCAGGCTCAAGCGGAAGGATAATGCTTTCTATATGCGAAGCTTTGAAACTTGATCCGTATTTGTTCTTGGGAAAAGGTAATGAAAAGCCGGAAGTAAAAAGTGTTATTCTTCCACCCATTGAAACGCAAGGAATAGAGTATGTCATTCCAAGCATTGCGTACTATAATCTCGTTTCGGCTATACCGAGAGGGATGGTATGTACTGACGATGAATTGATGGCTTGCCTGAGAAAAGCATACGGTATGGATTTTCTCGAAATTAAGATGGATAGAAACAGCGTTGAGCTTTATAGCAGAGACTCTTTCCCTTTTTGGCGTGTGGTTTCTCAAAAAGGCTATTTAATCAATAGCTTTTATTGCAGCAAGGAAAAGCAAAAAGAGAAACTTGTAGGCGAAGGAATTAAGATAAATAAAGTTGGCGAAAACGAGAGTTATCGCGTAGATGAGTTTGAGTATCGCAGATTTGATATAAATAATTTCAAAGTTACTGTTTTGAAAACGGACAAGCAAATTCTTGAGCAAATTAACAGTGTCTTATGATTTGGAGGATAGATAATAGTATGGACGATAATAAAATGATAACTTTGGGACAAAATAGCATTATGGCTAATTTTGAAAAAACAGACGAAATATTAAAGGATATGTGTGGGATTATCGAATCCTCGCATGATGCTGCGTACAGAGCCGTCAATATAACGCTTATTCAAAGAAATTGGCTGATCGGATACCGCATTGCTGTGGAAGAAATCAAAGGTGCGGATCATGCTGAGTATGGCGCCGGAGTGATTGCAAAACTTGCAAAGAAACTAACCTCAGAATATGGAAAGGCTTTACAAAATCGAACCTGTATAATTTCTACTCCTTTTATAAGGCTTATCCGAAGATTTTCCAAACGGCGTCTGGAAAATCTTTTGCACCGCTTTCTTGGTCTCATTATGCCGCTTTATTGCAGGTAAATGACAAAGAAGCTCGTGAGTGGTATGAAAAGGAAGCGGCTGAGCAGACTTGGAGCGTGCGCACCTTGCAACGTAACATCAGTTCACAGTATTACTACCGTATGCTTAAATCGCAGAGTAAGGAGCCTGTCGAAAAGGAAATGAAAGACCTTACCGCAACTTATCAAGCGGACAAGTTAGAGTTTATCAAAAACCCGGTTATAGCTGAATTTCTTGGAATGTCGGCAGATACCTCTTTTACGGAAACGGAGCTTGAAGCCAGCATCATATCAAATCTGCAAAAATTCCTGATGGAGCTTGGTAAAGGATATGCTTTTGTAGCCCGTCAGCAACATATACAGACCGAAAAAGAAAACTACTTTATCGACCTTGTTTTCTACAATTACATTTTAAAGTGCTTTGTACTGATCAACCTGAAAACAAACAAAATCACACATCAGGATGACGGACAGATGGATATGTATATCCGTATGTACGATGAATTAAAACGCAGCGAGGGCGATAATCCTACCATATTCAGTTTGCTGCGACGTGTTCAACAATACCAAGAGCTCGGATCTATAATCAGAAGTCCATTTTTATTAGATATCTTAATTTTACTACAAAAAAGGAAAGGATTCTCTACATATTAGGCATTTTTAAAGCTGTTTATGGCATTACTTATGAAGATGATGCTCTGTAAAATTACGAAAACTTAAGCACGTAAGAGATTGATGAAATCTGATATCTATGCTATAATAATGAAAATGTAAGAAACTCTTGAGGTGATTATATGCACTACGCTAAAAGTAGATTATTATACATTCTAAAATACTTATGGCAAAACACGGATGCAGAGCATTATGCCACAACCGGAGATATTCTTACATACTTAAATGAAAACGGTATCTCCTGTGACAGAAAAACGATACCGGGCGACATTGCGAAGCTCTGTGATATTGGTATTGATATTGAAGAAGAAAGAAGTCGGGAGAACCGTTATTCCCTGAGTAGTCATCTATTTGCCCTACCGGAAATAAAGTTGCTAATTGATGCGGTAGAGTCCTCAAAGTTCATTACGGCAAAGAAAAGCTCCGAGCTTGCGGATAAGCTATCGCAGATGACAAGCGTGTATCAGTCGGAAGAGCTGAAAAGGAATATCTATATTTCAGAACGTGTCAAGCCGTTGAACGAACAGATTTACTATTTGGTAGACAATATTAATACTGCAATCAATCAGGGCAAACAAATCTCATTCCTTTATTATCACTATAACCAATATCGGGAGGAAGTCCCGAATAACGACGGTAAGCGCTATCATTTCTCCCCTTACTATCTTGTGTGGAATGAAGATCATTATTATGCGGTCGGCTTTTGCGAAAAACATAAGCGCATTACAACATTCCGAGTGGACAGGATGAAATCCATCAGTATACTTTGTTCTGATGCAGTGCCGCAACCAAAGGACTTTAATCTGCCGGACTTTACCCGTCAGGTATTTGATATGTACGACGGCGCCAAAGAGAAAGTTACGCTGCTCTGCAAGAACGAACTGATGAACTACATCGTAGATAAATTTGGAGATGAGGTTGAAACCTCGCCAACGGATCACAGCTATTTCAAGGCAGTCGTAGAAGTGTCCGTAAGCCAAACCTTCTTTGCATGGGTATTCCAGTTCAATGGAGAGGTTAAAATCACAAATCCATCCTCGGTTGTTTCAAGATACCGTGAAATGCTTGAAAACGCTTTGAAATAAGGAAACAGTGAACAGTCCGAAAAATGAGTTGGGTGCAAAAACGCCCAACTCATTTTCACTTACTCTGAAAGTATTGATTTCGAATGTATGTTCGGCTATAATATATTTACGGTATTCGCAAAAGAGCGAATTTGAAAGGAGCTACCTTATGGAAAACAACAAGACCTTTGGAAGTTTTTTGATTTCGAAGCGAATGGAACACGAAATGTCTGCTCGGCAGCTTGCTATTGCCCTTGATTATTCAGCCGTATATATCTGCGACATTGAAAAAGACCGCAGACCGGTTCCTGACGATATTCTCGAAAAACTTCCTGCACTTCTCCATCTGACCGAAGCAGAAACGGAGGAGATGTACGACTTGGCGGCAAGGTCAAGGAATACCGTCAGTGCAGATCTGCCGGAATATATAATGGAAAAAGATATTGTCCGAGCTGCTCTGAGAACCGCTAAGAAACACAATGTAACCGATAAACAGTGGGAGGATTTTATCCGCCGCATAACAAAGGAGTCCGACTAATCTTTCGGACAGAAAGGACGCAACAGTGGCAACAGTATTCTATCGACCGCAGGCGCTTGAAACGATTGCCCGCCGAACATTAAGTGAATATGACATAATGTATCTGAACGGCAGTCCCCGTGCAGTGCCGATTGAAACAATCATCGAAAAGACTTTCGGTTTAAGAATAGAATACCAATATCTAACCAATGATGCCCGTGAGCTTGGCAGAATGATTTACGATAGCGGTATTACGACCTATTACAACCGGGACATTATGGGCTATGCCCTGATGAGAGTTGAGGGTGGTACTATGCTTATTGAAGCGGCTTTACTTGAGGATGAGAAATCATACGGCAGACTTCGGTTCACCTTAGCTCACGAGCTGGCACATTACATTATACATAAGCAGATATTCAGCGGAACAGGCGTTGCCGCCGCTTTATATAACAATGATGCAGATGAAGACGCAACGGAATGGCAGGCAAATTATCTTGCAAAGGCTATTCTTATGCCTAATGGACAGATTAAACGCTGCTTCTACGCACTCCGCCCCGTGTGCAAGACAAAGAGCGAGTATGTCTGCAAAATGGCAGAAATCTTTGAAGTGTCAAAACAGGCGATGGAAATCCGATTGAAGGACTTTGCCCTAATCTAAAATCCTCCGGGATTTTTTTACCCTGTATATTCGCAAATTTGAGAATATACAGAACAACAAAATGATACGAGGTGATAGCATTGATGACAGAAACTTGGAAGCCGATACCGATGTTCTGCCCCAACTGCGGAAAGATGAACTACGGATATAAAGGTATTGATGAAAAGATAAAATACGAATGTGACCGCTGTATGGTCAAGTTCGTGCGGGTGCGAAAAGGCAGAAGGCACGACACGATTGAAA
>CAMCIX010000035.1 GCA_945875045.1 uncultured Clostridia bacterium
AAACCGCATAAAACCGCAACCTTTTCTCTCCCTCAGTCTCGCTTCGCTCGACAGCTCCCTCGTCAGAGGGAGCCAAAGCCTAGCTATTGCAATCACCTCTACAAACCCCGATTTGTTTTTTTACAGCCACTCCTTTTTATGCTTATTTTAGCAAAGCCTTGCGAAGCTCGCTTAAATCAAGACTGTTTATTTTGCCGTCGCTGTTCATATCGGCGTTGTATACGCTTTTAAGCTCGGTAAGCTCGGCGGCTCTCTTTTTAAGCCGTACTAAATCCAGAATATCCACATATCCGTCAAAATTAACGTCGCCCTTTTGCGGATTGATAGCTTCTACAACCACCGCCTGAGCCCCCATTCCGAGGTAGGCGGTGTTCACGCTCTGCTTTGGATAGTAGGTGACCGTTTCGGTTTTAAGCGGGTCGCGGAATATGTAATTGTTATCGTCGTATCCCACAAGCAGGAGGCAGTGCTCGGGCGCAACCCAACGAATTATTTTTCCGTCATAGCTTATCTCCCTGCCTGAGTACGGCTTTGTCATATTCATTGTCGCCCAGAAAATTACGGGAATATCATTGTCTATATAAAGCTCGCAAAGCTCCTCCACGGTTTTGCCGTAAACCGCGGTCGCCTTAAGAGCCTTACCCTGTATCGCCGCAGAAATCGCCCTTTCAATTACGGGGGCGTAACAGCCCATACCGCTTGAAGAGCGGGGGTCGCCGCCGAAGCAAAGATTTGGGTCGAAGCTTTCCGTGTTACCCTTTTCAAGATATACGTCTATAAATGTATCAACCGAAATATTTGTATCAAAGTAATTGAGCGCCATAACCGCACTTACGCTTTCACAGCCGGTGGGATAGTTCTCTGTCTGATAAATATGCGAGGTGCTTATTATTTTGCTTTTTCCCGTGGGGGTGATTTCGGGGTTAAGCTTGTTTTCTTCAAATACACGGATTTCCACGCCCTCTATAACGGCGCCGCTGCTAAGCCCCGCATAGCCGGAATCGTAATCGAGAATACCCGTAAGCTTATATTTTATCTGTATCGCAGTCATCCATTCGGGTTCGGCATTGCTCACCCACGGAAGCCAGCTTCCCTTTACCTTGGCACGGTACATTACTACCACACCTTCGGTAAGGGAGGAGCCGTCCGTTGCTTTTGCGCGTATATTAAGCATGGTAATTCCCTTGCCGGCGATTCCCGCGTAATCAGAGGTATTAAGACTGCTGACATAGGAGTACCAGCCGCCGCCCGCGGCAACACGGTATTCGAGATGATACGGCTTTGCGGGGTCGGTTTCTATCCAGAGGCAGTCCATCTGCCCCTCTGCGGTTTTATCAAAAGGTATTTTTGTTAAATCGTCCTTTGAATAATAAAGCGTGGGCGAGGCTTCACAGCTTCCGAGTTCCGGTGTTACCGAAGAGCCTTACTCTTCAAAAATCCTTATTTCAAGCGCGGTTATGTTATTGCCCGCGATACCTGCGTATGAGCCCTTGGCGTCAAGATTGCCGTCGAGAGAGTATTTAGTCTTGACAGACTGCATTTCGGCGGCGGTTGCGTTGCTTACCCACGAAAGCCAGCCGTTTGTCGCCGTTTTCACGCGGTACATTACAACAATTTTACTGTCAAGCGAATTTCCGCTGTTATCGAAAACCTGTATTTTTATACACTGAACGGTTTTTGAACTATCGCTTGTGCCCGCGTAATCGTCTGCACCCGTAGCGGTGCTTTCTACCGAGCTGTAAAAGCCCGAATTGCCGCTGTTGTACGTGGCATATTTAAGATAATATCCCTTGCCCGACGGGCTTTGTATGCGTATTCCCGTAATTGCTTCACATTCCGCCACGGCGTCAAATTCGGTCCATATTCCCGCCGAAAGGTAGGAAAGGGTGTACTCCCCCGTCACCGCAGCCGCGCTTACCCTTAAATTGCCGTTTAATATTACAACCGCCCCGATAAGCAGACAAAACATGAGCAAATATGCCGATATTTTTTTAAGATGTCTCATTAATAAAGCTCCCTAATGTTTTCATTATCAAAAAACTTGACTTTTTTTATAGACGTGGTATAATATAGGTGAAATAAGGCAAACCGACAGACGGTTAGCCCTCAAGTTATGTTAAAAGAAATTAACCGCAACTTTTGGACGAAGGGCGGTTTATTTCTTTTTTGTTATATTAACAACAAGTGCTATAATTGACACTATAAGAGTAAGCAATAAATACAACTCGCTATATGTAACCATAAGCACCGCCCCCTTTCAAAGAGAGCGAAAAGTGCCCTCAATAAAAAGAGAGCTAACCGTCCACCGTTTAAGGCTTGCCTTATTCCGTAAGCATTATACCATTACAAGGGGATATTTGCAAGCTTAATTACACCTGAATTGCTGTTGAAATTAGATTTTTTGTCCAAAAAGCATTGACAAGCGGGGAAAGGCGTGCTATACTGTTTTAGTATGCGGAATTATGTTTATTTCGCAGCGAATATTATATTGGGAGGTGTAACAGTGCCTACGTTTAACCAGTTGGTTCGCAACGGCCGCGAAACCGTTGAGAAGAAGGCTAAGGCTCCGGCTCTTTTAAAGGGATACAACTCTATGAAGCGTCGCCAGACCGATAACGATTCTCCTCAGAAGCGCGGTGTTTGCACAGCCGTAAAGACTTCCACGCCTAAGAAGCCGAACTCTGCTCTTCGTAAAATCGCGAGAGTACGTCTTTCCAACGGAATCGAGGTTTCAGCCTACATTCCTGGAATCGGACACAATCTCCAGGAGCACAGCGTTGTTCTTATCCGCGGAGGACGTGTTAAGGACCTGCCCGGTGTGCGTTACCACATCGTGCGCGGAACGCTTGACACTCAGGGCGTTGCCAAAAGAATGCAGAGCCGTTCTAAGTACGGTGCAAAGCGTCCTAAAGCAGGTGCGAAGTAATTTTTTTGAAATTTTATCTCTGCTGCATATACAGGCAGCGGCGTTTATATATATGTATAGCGCCTTTGCTTGGTGACACGGGGAAAAAGCTTCGAGTACCTATGATATCATTACTATGAAGGAGGGAAGTAAAGTGCCAAGAAGAGGTTTTGTCGCAAAACGCGACGTACTGCCGGATCCGGTTTACAATTCAAAGAAGGTTACCCGCCTTATCAACAACATTATGCTTGACGGTAAGAAGGGCGTAGCACAGCGAATTGTATATGGTGCTTTCGACATTATCAGTGAAAAGACGGGCAAGGACCCGCTTGAGGTATTTGACCAGGCTATGGAAAATGTTATGCCGCAGCTGGAGGTTAAGGCTGTCCGTAAGGGCGGCGCTACCTATCAGGTACCGTTCGAGGTTCGTCCCGAAAGAAAACAGACCTTAGGTCTCCGCTGGCTTACCACCTACAGCCGCGCACGTTCCGAAAGAACAATGAAGGAGCGTCTCGCAGGCGAGATTTTAGACGCCGTTAACGGAATGGGCGGCGCCGCCAAGAAGCGTGAGGATACTCACAAGATGGCGGAAGCAAACAGAGCGTTTGCTCATTACAGATGGTAGTTTGATTACTGATTTTATTACTGCCGCTTGAAAGCGAATTGGAGGTTAATATGCCAAGAAAGGTATCTCTTGAAATGACAAGAAATATTGGTATAATGGCACATATTGACGCCGGTAAAACTACCACCACTGAGCGTATCCTTTTCTATACGGGTATCAACCGTAAGATGGGTGAAACTCACGACGGCGCGTCAACTATGGACTGGATGGAGCAGGAGCAGGAAAGAGGTATTACAATTACCTCCGCCGCTACTACCTGCTTCTGGAAGGACCATCGTATCAATATTATCGACACTCCCGGACACGTTGACTTCACCGTTGAGGTTCAGCGTTCACTCCGCGTACTGGACGGCTCTGTTACCGTTCTCTGCGCTAAGGGAGGCGTCGAGCCGCAGTCTGAAACCGTTTGGAGACAGGCTGACGAATACCGCGTACCGAGAATGATTTACATCAACAAGATGGACATTATGGGCGCGGACTTTTACCACGTTCTCGATATGATCAAGGAGCGCTTTAACTGCAACGGCGTCCCGATTCAGCTGCCTATCGGCTCTGAGGACACCTTTAAGGGAATAATCGACCTTGTAAATATGGATGCCGAGATTTATTATGACGATCTCGGTAAGGACGTAAGACACGAGCCTATCCCCGAGGATATGGTTGAGCTTGCCAACAAATATCATACCGAGCTTATCGAGCATGTTGTTGAGCAGGACGAGGAATTGATGGAAAAATACTTCGAGGGCGAGGAGCCGTCTGTTGAACAGATTAAGAAGATTATCCGCAAATCCACAATAGCCAATAATATGGTACCGATTACCTGCGGTACTTCTTACAGAAATAAGGGCGTTCAGCCGCTTCTCGACGCTATCGTCGATTATATGCCGGCTCCGACCGATATTGAGGCTATCAAGGGTGTAAACCCCGATACCGATGAGGAGGAAGTAAGACATTCCTCCGATACAGAGCCCTTCTCCGCTCTTGCATTTAAGATTGCTACCGACCCGTTCGTTGGTAAAATCTGCTTCTTCCGTGTTTACTCGGGTACCGTTGACGCGGGCGCGGGCGTATACAACTCGGTTAAGCAGAACAAGGAGCGTATGGGACGTATTCTCCAGATGCACGCTAACCACCGCGAGGATATTGAGACCTGCTACGCGGGCGACATTGCCGCCGCTGTCGGTCTTAAGAACACCACCACAGGCGATACCCTCTGCGACGAGAAGCATCCGATTATACTTGAATCCATGAACTTCCCCGAGCCGGTTATTCGCGTCGCTATCGAGCCGAAGACCAAGGCGGGTCAGGAGAAGATGGGACTTGCTCTTGCGAAATTAGCAGAGGAAGACCCGACCTTTAAGGCATACACCGATGAGGAAACAGGTCAGACCATTATCGCCGGAATGGGCGAGCTGCACCTCGAAATAATTGTTGACCGTCTGCTTCGCGAGTTCAAGGTTGAGGCTAATGTCGGCGCTCCGCAGGTTGCTTATAAGGAAAGCATCCGCAAGAAGGTCGACCACGAAACCAAGTACAAGCGTCAGTCGGGCGGTTCGGGTCAGTACGGTCACGTTAAGATTATCGTTGAGCCGAACGAGTCAGGCAAGGGCTACGAGTTTATTAACTCGGTTACCGGCGGTACTATTCCGAAGGAATATATCCCGGCTGTTGATACAGGTATCCGCGGCGCATTGCAGGCGGGCGTACTTGCAGGCTACCCGGTAGTTGACGTAAAGGTTACCCTTTACGACGGCTCTTATCACGAGGTTGACTCTTCCGAAATGGCGTTTAAGATTGCCGGTTCTATGGCCTTTAAGGAGGCATGCCGCTTAGCGGATCCGGTACTGTTAGAACCCATTATGAAGGTTACCGTTATTGTTCCTGAGGAATATATGGGCGATGTTATCGGAGACCTTAACTCCCGCCGCGGCGAGATTCAGGGCTTTGAGGACAGGTCCGGCGTTAAGCAGATTAACGCGCGCGTACCGTTAGGCGATATGTTCGGTTACGCTACCGACCTGCGCTCTAAAACACAGGGACGCGGTCAGTATGTAATGGAACCCGACGGCTATAAAGAGGTTCCGAAGAGTATTTCTGAGAAAATTATTTCAGCCAGAGCAAAGAAAGACTGATTTTTACTCAAATAATACTTGAAATTTTAATAAAAATTTGTTAAACTAAAGCTACAATGCTTCATTGAAATTTAAGGAGGAAAAATACAATGGCAAAGGCAAAATTTGAACGCACTAAGCCCCATGTAAACATTGGTACCATTGGTCACGTTGACCATGGTAAAACAACCTTAACCGCAGCTATCACTAAGTACCTTTCTTTAAAGGGTCAGGCTCAGTTTGAGGACTACGCAAACATCGATAAGGCTCCCGAGGAGAGAGAGCGCGGAATTACAATTAATACCGCTCACGTTGAGTATGAGACCGATACACGTCACTATGCTCACGTTGACTGCCCCGGACACGCCGACTATGTTAAGAACATGATTACCGGTGCGGCTCAGATGGACGGCGCTATACTCGTTATCGCTGCTACCGACGGCCCGATGGCTCAGACCAAGGAGCACCTTCTCCTTGCCCGTCAGGTTGGCGTTCCTTACATTGTTGTATTCATGAACAAGTGCGACCAGGTTGACGACGAAGAGCTCTTAGAGCTTGTTGAAATGGAAATCCGTGAGACTCTTGACAAGTACGAGTTCCCCGGCGACGACACCCCGATCATCAAGGGCTCTGCTCTTGTTGCTCTTGAGTGCACTTCCACCGATCCTAACGCTCCCGAGTATGCTCCTATTAAAGAGCTTATGGACGCTGTTGACAGCTATATCCCGACTCCGGACCGCAAGTCTGACCTCCCGTTCCTTATGCCGATCGAGGACGTTATGACCATTTCAGGACGTGGTACTGTTGTTACCGGTCGTGTTGAGCGCGGACAGCTTAACGCCGGCGACGAGGTTGAGATCATCGGTCTTACCGAGGAGAGAAAGAAAACCGTTGTTACTTCTATGGAAATGTTCCGCAAGACCCTCGACTTCTGCGAGGCGGGCGATAACGTAGGTGCTCTTCTCCGCGGCATAGGCCGTGACGAGGTTGAGCGCGGTCAGGTTCTCTGCAAACCCGGCTCTATTCATCCCCACACCAAGTTCCACGGTCAGGTTTACGTCCTCAATAAGGAAGAGGGCGGCCGTCACACTCCGTTCTTCAACAACTACCGTCCTCAGTTCTACTTCAGAACTACCGACGTTACAGGCGTTATCACTCTTCCGGAGGGCACCGAGATGTGCATGCCCGGCGATAACGTAGAGATGGACGTTGAGCTTATCACTCCTATCGCTATTGAAGAGGGACTCCGTTTCGCTATCCGTGAAGGCGGACGTACCGTTGGTTCAGGCGTTGTTACAAAGGTTAACGAATAATATTTGTTAATTAAACACCAAAGAGCCGATCGTTAAACGGTCGGCTTTTTCTGCATAAGGAGAAATATTAATGGAGCTTAAAGGCACAAAAATTAACTTTTTAGGCGACAGTATTACCGAGGGTCACGGAACATCCGCGCCTGAAAACACCTTTTGTATGCTGATTGAGCGGGAGTACGAGGCGATTTGCCAGAATTACGGTATAGGCGGCACCCGCATAGCAAGGCAGCATACACCGTCGTGCGAAGCAAGGTGGGATAAGGATTTCTGCTCAAGAGTAGCAGAACTGGACGCGGACGCAGATATTGTCGTGGTTTTCGGCGGAACAAACGATTTCGGTCACGGCGACGCGCCGCTCGGCACTATGAGCGACCGCACGCCCGACACCTTTTACGGGGCTTTGCATACCCTTTATACCAAGCTTTTGGAGAAATTTCCCGAAAGCCCGATTGTCGTTATAACTCCTTTGCACCGACTTAACGAGGACAATCCGCGCGGCGACGGCAACAAACCGCAGGACGTAGGCGTACTAAAGACCTATGTTGAAATTATACGCGAGGTTGCGGAGTACTACTCCCTGCCGCTGCTTGACCTGTATAAGGAAAGCGGCTTACAGCCAAAGGTTCCGGTTATACAGGAAAAATACGTCCCCGACGGGCTTCACCCTAATGACGAGGGACATAAAATTTTAGCGCGTAAAATATCCAATTTCTTGGGATCACTTTAACACGATTAAACAGCCGACCGTTTTTTAGCGGTCGGCTGTTTGCAGTCTTAAAACATAGAAATTTGGTTTGTATCGGGCAGGTCGTTCATTGCGCCGAGGCTTGCCAAATTCTGAATAATGGTTTTGGAGACCCCCGCCTCTAACTGAAAATCCTCAATTGAGACGAAGTTGCCCCGCTGTGCCGCCTCGTAGATAGAGTACGCCGCCTTTTCTCCTACGCCCGAAAGCGCGCCGAAGGGCAGGCGCATTTTGCCGTCCTCGGGAACATACTTCATCGCGTGGGATTTGGTTATATCAATAGGCAGTACCCCTATTCCGCGGGACATCATCTCGTTAAAGATAAGCATATTGTTATAAACGTCAAGCTCCTTTTTGGTAGCCTCCTTGCCCTTTGCCTTGATGTTTTGGAGATACCTCCTTACTGCCTCCTTGCCCTGCATTACGGTAGGCACGTCCACGTCCTCGGGGCGGGCGGTGAAGTAGGCGCAGTAGAATTCAAGCGGGCGGTGCACCTTATACCACGCAAGGCGCAGAGCCGAAATAACATACGCCGCGGCATGAGCCTTCGGGAACATATACTTAATCTTGTGACAGCTGTCGATATACCATTCGGGAACGCCGTGGGAGCGCATTTCCTCCTCCATTGCGCCCCATTCCTCGGCGGAAACCTTGCCCTTTGCGACAAGCCCCTTACGCACGGTCTCTGTAATCTTAAACGCCTTGCCCTCCTCAAGACCCTGATGAATAAGGTAAACCATTATGTTGTCACGGGTTCCTATAACCTCGGAAATGGTGCAGGTGCCGTTGTCGATAAGGTCCTTTGCGTTGCCGAGCCACACGTCGGTACCGTGGGAGAGACCCGAAATCTGCAATAGGTCGGAGAAGTTCTTAGGCTTGCAGTCCATAAGCATTTCCCGCACGAACGGCGTGCCAAACTCGGGCAGACAGTAGGTGCCCGTTCGGGAATCAATTTCATCGGGAGTAACCCCCAGCGCCTCGGTCGAGACAAACAGGCTGTAAACCTCGGGGTCGCTCATCGAAACGTCGTTTACGGGGATACCCGTGTACTCCTCAAGATATTTATATGTAGTCGGCACAACGTGACCCAATTCGTCCAGCTTTAATATCGTATCGTGAATCGAGTGGAAGTCAAAGTGTGTGGTAATTATATCGGAATTAACGTCGTCCGCGGGGTGCTGAACGGGGCAGAAATCGTAAATCGTCTTGTCCCTCGGCACAATTATCATTCCTGCAGGATGCTGACCCGTGGTTTGCTTAATCTGCGCCTTTTCAACGAGGGAAGCCAAGCGGTTTAATTCCGCATTGCTCAATGTCACGCCCTTTTTCTCGGCATACGCTTTTGCAAAGCCGAAGGCGGTTTTTTCAGCAACCGTAGAGATTGTACCCGCCTTAAACACGTTTTCTCTGCCGAATAGGGTTTCGGTGTACTTTTGCACCGAGTTTTGAAATTCGTCCGAAAAGTTAAGGTCAATATCGGGAACCTTGTCGCCCTTGAATCCTAAAAAGGTCTCGAACGGAATATCGTGACCGTTGCGGTTAAGGGGTGCGCCGCATTTTGGGCAGTTCTTTTCGGGCAAATCGAAGCCCGAGCCGACCTCGCCCTTTAAGAAAAACTCGCTGTGACGGCACTTAGGGCAGACGTAGTGGGGAGGAAGCGGGTTAACCTCCGAAATTCCCGCCATTGTCGCAACAAATGAGGAGCCTACAGACCCACGCGAGCCGACTAAATAACCGTTTTCCTCGCTGTATGCAACTAATTTTTGCGCCGAAATATACATTATTGAAAAGCCGTTGTTGATTATGGAATTAAGCTCCTTATCAAGGCGCTTTTCCACCACCTCGGGCAGGGG
>CAMCIX010000036.1 GCA_945875045.1 uncultured Clostridia bacterium
TCTGTTTTCTTTGCGGCTCTTTTCTTAGCGGGCTTTTTTTCAGCCTTTTCCTCGGTCTTTTCCTCTACCTCGGTGATAACCGCGTTTTCCTTAATAAAGTCGATAGCCTTGCCTACCGCCAAATCCTTGGAGATTTCCTCCGCGGGGATAGCCGCCTTGACCTTTTCAAGCTCTACGCCGTAATTCTCGGCAAGCTTAGCGAACTCGGCTTCAAGCTCCTCGTCATTCGGAGTGATATTTTCAAGCTCGACAATCTTTTCAAGAGCCAAACGGAACTTAACCTGACCCTCAGCCTGGGGACGGAAGGACTTTTTGAACTCGTCGATTGTGGAATTGGTATACTTAAGATATGTTTCAAGGCTAAGACCCTGACTCTGGAGTCTGTAAGCATAATCCTCTGTCATCTGTTCAAGACGGTTTTCAAACATAGCCTCGGGAATCTCGCCCTTAATGCTGTCAACAATCTGCTGAACAAGGGCGTTTTCGACAGCCTCGTCCGCCGCCTTGGTCTTGCGCTCAAGCGCCTTCTTTTCAAGGTCTGCCTTAAGCTCGTCAAGGGTCTCGAACTCGCTTACGTCCTTTGCAAACTCGTCGTCAACCGCGGGAAGCTCGCGAACCTTAATCTCGTGAAGCTTTACCTTAAATACCGCTTCCTTGCCCGCAAGCTCCTTAGCGCCGTAATCCTCGGGGAAGGTAACGTTTACGTCAAACTCGTCGCCGATATTCTTGCCGACAATCTGATCCTCAAAGCCGGGGATAAACTGACCCGAGCCTAAGGTAAGGGAATGACCCTCTGCCTTGCCGCCGTCAAACGCTTTGCCGTCGGTAAAGCCCTCAAAGTCGATAATAACGGTGTCGCCGTTTTCTGCGGCGCGATCCTCGACAGATACCATTCTCGCGTTTCTTTCAGCCATAGAATTAATCTCGGCCTCAACCTCCTCGGGGGTTACCTTAACGGCTAACCTTTCAGCCTTTAAGCCCTTATATTCGCCGATTTCGATTTCGGGATAGGTGGTAACCGAAACCTTGAAGTCAACGCCGTCCTCCTTTGAAATGGAAACCATTTCAAAGTCCATCTTGTCGTTGATAACCTTAAGACCCGAATCCTTGATAGCGTCCTCTACAAGGTCGTTGTAGAGAAGATTAAGCGCGTCCTCAAAGAAAATTTCGGAGCCGTAGAACTTCTCGATAAGGTGAAGCGGCGCCTTGCCCTTTCTAAAGCCGGGGACGTTGATTTTCTTTCGGTTTTTCTTGTAAGCCTCCGCAATAGCGGCGCGGAACTTTTCACCGTCAACGGTAATTTCAAGCTGATGCCTGTTGGTATCAATCTTTTTTGTTTCTTTTAAGCTCATTTTTATACCTCCGCATTGTAAAACGCCCTTTGCTCGTTTTACAGTAGTTCAAACTATTATATCACAACTTAAATATTTTTTCCACATATTTTTTTAACATTTTGTAAATTCGTAAAAAATAAATATATCACGCGACAAAGACGGGCGTAAAATCAACGCAATCGCACGATATTAGCTTAAATTCGACGCCCTCGTACTCCTTAACCGCGTTATTGAAGCCCGCGCCGTGGATATGACCGTGATAGACCTTTTTTATCCCGTGCCTTTTAATTATGTCAAATATTTCTCTGCAAACCGCTCCGCCGTATACGGGGGGATAATGCAGAAACACTAAAACGGGAAGACCTGTTTTTTCGGCGGCTGTAAGGGACGCTTCGAGCCTGCCTGCCTCTCGGGCGAGGATTTTTTTATTAGCGGCATCGTCATAAAACCAGCCCCGTGTACCCGCTATGGCAAAGCCCTCGGCTATAGCGCAGTTATTGTAAATAATATCTACCGAATCAAAGCCGTTTAAACTAAAAAATTCCCTTAGCTTTTTTGCGGTGCTCCACCACAAATCGTGATTGCCCTTTATAAGCAGTTTTTTGCCGGGGAGCTTTTCCAAAAATTCAAAATCCTTTTCGGTTTCCTCTAATTTAAGTCCCCACGAAAAGTCGCCGGGAAGTATTACCGTATCGTTTTCGGTAACAAGTCTTGACCAGTTGGCGAAAAGCCGCTCGGTATGATTATCCCAGCCTCTGAAAATATTCATAGGCTTATTAACTCCGAAGGACAAATGCAAATCGGAAATTGCGTAAATACTCAAAGCTGCGTTTCGCCCCCTTTTTTTAATTTTTTTACATAATAAAACCGTTTCGGCGCATACTAAGCTTGACCTTTTAAAGGTCGGAAAGGACTTGATTAATTTGTCAGATTGTACTTGTGAAACCAAGCTGTGCGTAGCGTGCGACGTTAAGAACTGTGTTCATCATACCGCGGACGATATGTGCTCTGCCGGCAAAATTCAAGTTGGTCACGGCGAAGCGTCCACCAGCAGCGACACCCGCTGTGACACCTTCAGAGCTAAATAATTTTATCCGCTCTGTGAAAAAAGTGCTGTCAATTTAAAGGATTAGCACAAAAAAATGCCTCCCTTGCCTAAAGGGAGGGGGACCAACCAGCGCCCCTTGCCTAAAGGGGAGAGGGCCGCGCGTAAGCGTGGCGAGGGGATTATGGTTGGTGGAGGGATATATTTAAGTTTTCTGCAAATTTAATATCCCCCAGTCAGCTACGCTGACAGCCCCCTTTAGGCAAGGGGGCCTTTATTTGCTTTATTTAATTTAAGCGCCGTATAAACCGCGTCGAGCATTTTATCCTTGTCGCAGACCTCGTTAAAGCGCACCTCGGCGTTTTCGAGCGCCTTTATCGGGGCGGGAATCTCGGTCGAGGTGACCTCTGAAAGCAGACGGACGTTGCCGAACTCGCTGTCGGTCTTCTTATCGGTAACGGCGGTAAGCACGCTGTTTGCGAACTTATAGGGCGAAGCGGTGGAGGCGATAACCGCAGGTCTTTCGTCTCCTGTTTCTGCCTTATACTTCTTATAAACCCCTACCGCGACGGCGGTGTGGGTGTCGCAGAGATAGCCGTACTCCTTAAACATATCGCCGATTGTAGCGAGGGTTTCCTCGTCATCACAGCAGCCGCCGTAGAAAAGCTCGGACATTTTTGCCTTAATTTCGTCTGTAACCTTAAATACGCCGTTTGCCGACAAATCCGACTGCATTTTCGCAACCGCCTTATCGTCACAGTCAGACAGCTCAAACAGCATTCTTTCAAGGTTGCTGGAAATAAGAATATCCATAGATGGAGAAATGGTGGTGTAGAATTTGCGGTTGCGGTCGTAAACGCCGGTGTTTATAAAGTCGGTAAGGACATTATTGGCGTTGGAGGCGCAGATAAGCTTCTTTATCGGCACGCCCATTTTCTTAGCGTAATAGGCGGCTAAAATATTGCCGAAATTACCTGTGGGAACAACCACGTTAAAGCCGTCCCTTAAATCCTCGCCGCGGGATATTAAGTCGCAATAAGCGGATACATAATAAACAATCTGCGGAGCAAGTCTTCCCCAGTTAATAGAGTTCGCCGAGGAGAACTGCATATTATGCTCGGCTAATTTTTCCTTTACCGCGTTATCGGTGAAAATCCTTTTAACCCCTGTCTGGGCGTCGTCAAAGTTGCCCCTAATAGCGCAGACGTGTACGTTTTCGCCCTTTTGGGAATCCATTTGAAGCTTTTGCATTGGGCTTACGCCGTCGCTGGGGTAAAATACCATAATCTCGGTGTCGGGCACGTCCTTAAAGCCCTCAAGCGCCGCCTTGCCGGTATCGCCCGAGGTGGCGACTAAAATAACCGTCTTCTTGCCCGCCGCAGTCTTTTTAGCCGAGGTGGTAAGGAGATAGGGCAAAAGCTGGAGCGCTAAGTCCTTAAAGGCGCAGGTCGGACCGTGCCAAAGCTCCAAAATATTCGCGTTGCCGCCGACAACCGAGATAGGCGCGGGCTGTTCGTTATCAAAGCTGCCCGTATACGCGCCCTTTACGCAGTAATCAACCTCGTCCTCGGTGAAATCGTTAAGGAAAAAGCTTAAAACATATTTCGCCCTGCCGATATAATCAAGCTTGCCCAAGGTCTCAAAGTCCTTTTCGGTAAGGGCAGGAAAGGTATCCGGCACGAAAAGTCCGCCCTCGGCGGAAATGCCCCTTGCAATAGCCTCGGCGGCGGTGACCTTTACCGATTTATCTCTTGTACTAACATAATTCATATCCGTTGCTCCTGTTTTTCAGCATTATTCTTTATTTTATTATATCTAACGTCTTTTGTCAAAGGTTTCAAGATAATTTTCCGCGTTTTTATAAAAAATTTTATCGAGAACCGTCTCGGAAAGCCCTTTTTCGTGTAATTTCGCGCGCAAAAGAGGAATTTTTGAAATATCGCAAAGCTCCGCCGCCATATCCGCACCGTCAAAATCCGAGCCTATAGCTATATTATTTTCCATTCCAAGCTCCAGCAAATGATAAATATTCCTGTAAAGCCTGTCGAAAACCTCGCCGCCCAAAAATTTAGGATAAAGGCAAAGCCCTACTATCCCGCCCTTTTGGGCTATAAGCTTCAGCTGATTATCGCTAAGGTTTCTAGGGCAGTCAAAAACCGCCTTGCAGTTTGAATGGGTCGCTAACGGGTAATCGGCAAGCTCCACCGCCGAATAAAAGCTTTTTTCATTAAGGTGGGACAAATCGCAGAGCATTTTAAGACCGTTCATCTCCCGAATTACCCTTTTGCCGAAATCGGTTAATCCCTTTTCGGTTTTACTGCCGCCCGCTATGCGGTTTTCGCCGTTCCAGGTGAGGGTTAATATTCTTACGCCGTCCTCTTTCAGAGCATAAAGGCGGTCGGTATCCTCCTCTAACACCGCCCCGCCCTCCACCGAAAAATAAGGGGTTAAATTATCGGGTTTTTTACTAAGCTTTTCCTTAAAATCCCTTAAAATCGCCTTATAAAGCCTATACGGCTCGTCTAAGTCGTCCCTTATCCAGACGGCGAAAACCTGACGCCATTTTTCAAATACCGCTCCCTTTTCCCCCGAAACAGCAAGGGAATTTTTGAGAAAATCCTGTTTTTTAAAGCAACATTCATACGGCGTATCGCAATGCAGGTCAAAATAATTCAATTAAAACACCCCTAAAAAGCGTTTTTGATATAGTGGAGCCTATACCCGTCCGTACCGTCGGTTTTCTTATAAACCGTGACCTCCGCAACGTCAAATCGGGGCTGGAGCGCGGTTTCGTACTTTGTTAAAAAGTCCTCTGCGGTTAAGATTATTCGCCTTTGCTTGCGGAAATCCACCGCCTCGACAGGGGAGACAAGGCTGTCCTCACGGCGGGTTTTAACCTCCGTAAAAATTATATATTCCTTATTTTCCGCGATTATGTCAATTTCGCCGTAACGGCAATGATAGTTGCGCTTTATTATGCTAAAGCCGTTTTTGCGCAAAAACTCTGCCGTCAACCGCTCGCCCGTGCCGCCCGTTTTGCCGATATTCATACCGTCACCCTAAAATCTTTTTAAGAAAGGAAAGGCGATGTATCGGGGAGGGGCCGTACTTTTTCAAAAGCAAGGTATGCTCCTTTGTGCCGTAGCCCTTGTGCTTTTTAAAGTTGTACTCGGGGTACTTTTCGTCGTATGTAAGCATTAAGCGGTCACGCGTGACCTTTGCAAGCACCGAAGCCGCCGCCACCGACATTGACTTTGAATCCCCCTTAACCACCGTGGCGCAGGGAATTTTTATGTTTTTAGGCACTCGGTTGCCGTCTATCAGGGCGAAATCGGGCTTGACCGAAAGCCCGTCAATCGCGCGGTTCATAGCAAGGAAGGTAGCCTCTAAAATATTAAGGCTCTCAATTTCTTCAAGCGTGCCGTAGGCTACAGAGTATGCGACAGCCTTTTCTGTTATCTCATCATACAGCCGTTCTCTTTTCTTCTCGCTAAGCTTTTTAGAGTCGTCAAGCCCCTCGATTACGGTATCGGCAGGCAATATAACCGCCGCCGCGCAGACAGGCCCCGCAAGGGGACCTCTGCCCGCCTCGTCAACTCCGCAAATAATATTAAAGCCGCTTGAAACCGCGGCTTTTTCGTATGCGTAATCAGGCATTTTATCATACCCTTTCCAAGGTTATTCGTCCTATTTTGCAGGCTCGGTATTCTTCAAGGAGCATATTTGCCGCCCTTTCGGTGTCGGTCTCGCCGCCCCTTATTAACATACCGCGTTTTTTGCCGACCTCGCACAAAAGGTCATAGCCGTCCCCGCTCAAATCAAGCCCGTCGTAGCGCGCGGCAAGCTTTTCGGGGGCGGTGTTTTTCAGAAGCTCCAAAAGCCGCATCGCCAACAGCTCGGTATCAATAATATTGTCCTTGACCGCACCGGTAAAGGCTAAATGCTCGCCCACCGTCTTATCCTCAAACTTAGGCCACAGCACGCCGGGGGTGTCTAACAGCTCTAACTGCTTATCAATCGTAAACCATTGGTTACCCCTTGTAACGCCGGGGCGGTTTTCCGCCTTAGCCTTGTTATTGCCCGCGATTCGGTTAATAAAGGAGGACTTTCCGACATTCGGAATGCCCACCACCATTACTCTGAGCGGCTTTCCAACCATTCCCTTTTCGGCGTAGTACTTAAGCCTGTCGGCAAGGGCGGTTTTAACCGTGCCTTTAAATAAATTTATACCCTTGCCCGTTTTGCAGTCAAGGGCTATTGCGGTAACACCCTCCGCTTTATAGTATTTGATCCATTCCTCGGTGGCTTTTTCGTCCGCCATATCGCACTTATTAAGAAGAATAATAAGCGGTTTTTCGCCGATAAGGCTTTTAAGCTCGGGGTTGCGGCTGCTTACGGGTATGCGCGCGTCAACCACCTCGGCAACCGCGTCGATAAGGGGGAGTATCTCCTTAATTTTTCGGCGGGTTTTCGCCATATGCCCGGGGAACCACTGTATATTTTGTGTTTCGCTCATTTTGAAAGGCTCCCTATACTGTTAAAGGGGAAGATGCGGAAAACGGCGTGACCTAACACATATCTGGTATCTATAAGCCCGCCGTCGCCTATACGGCTGTCGCGGCTATCCATAGAGTTGCCGCGGTTGTCGCCCAGCACAAATATATACCCCTCGGGCACATAGAGCGGAAACTCAACGTCATACTTTGTTGTGGTCGGCATTTTGGCATACGGCTCGTCAAGCTCGACCCCGTCAACCGAGACCACTCCACGCTCAAAGTCAATATCCACCGTCTGACCGCCTACCGCGATAACGCGCTTAATAATAGGCTCCTTGCTTGTCGCCGCGTCCTCAACCGAATTATTCGCGTTTCTCGAAACAACCACTATATCCCCTCGCTCAGGGGTATAGCCGAGGTTTGAAATGATAACCTTATCGCTCGTAAAAAGGGTGTTTTCCATAGACTCGCCCTTAACGGTTGCAACCCTGAAAATAAGGCTGAAGATAATCACCACCGCGATTATGGCGGTAGCAAGCACGTCGAGCCATTCAAAAACCTCCTCCGCTAAGGTAGGCTTTTTTTCATCTTCGGGAGCCTCGGGCAAATTTTCGGCATATTCCATATCCACTTTAAAGCCGCCCTCCTCGCCGCTTCCGACAAAAACAGTAGTATTTTCGGTTTTTTCAGTATTATTAACGCCGTACATACTAATACCTCTGAACTAATTTAAGCAAAAAGGGAGAACAGCAAAAGCCCGTTCCCCCTCTTAAAGCCTTATTAACCGATAAGCTCTTTAACCTTAGCCGCCTTGCCGACTCTGTCGCGCAGGTAGTAAAGCTTCGCTCTGCGAACCTGACCCTTGCGTACAAGCTCAACCTTGGCAACGCTGGGTGAATGTACCGGGAATACGCGCTCAACGCCTACGCCGTAGGCTACGCGGCGAACGGTAAAGGTTTCCGCGATACCGCTGTTGTTCTTCGCGATAACAGTACCCTCAAAGATCTGGATTCTTTCCTTTTCGCCTTCCTTAATTCTTACGTGAACCTTAACGGTGCTACCGATAAGAATTTCGGGAACGTCCTTTTTGAGCATATCTGCCGTAAGTTCCTTAATAGCGTCCATCATTTTTCCTCCTTAATTAATTCCAGACGTTCTTACCCCAAAATGGACAGAGGACCGTCCGCTTCAATGTCGATTTTCGGCAATGAACCCACCCGTAAGGCTCGGGTGAAATCAAATGCACAAGGGCTTAAAACGGCGCAAAATACCCTGCCGTTTTAAGCAGCCTTTATATTCTAACACAAACCCGCAAAAAAATCAAGCATTATTTTGTAAGTGTTCCGCCGTCGCTTTTTAAAAGGATTAAAATATCCTCCTCCTCTTTTGTTACGGCGTTTATATAGACGAGTATTTCCCGCCCGTCCTCGGTAAGGCAGACAAATTCATAGCACCGCTTTTCCCCGCCGCCCTTGGTAGGAATAAGCGCAATGGAGGTTTCGCGGATTTTAAGGCGATCGCTTACGGTTTTGGCCGCCTCCTCTGCCGATACCGCCGCGGTTTCAAAGGCGCGGTCGGTGTGGTTGGTAAGGTAGCCGCTCGCCTCGTAAAGCATTATTTCCCCCGTGTCCATCGCAACCCCCACCTTTACAAGGTCGGTGTAGCATACGGTCTTGCCGTCAAGATAGGCGAAATTTATCACGCAGACCCCCTCGTCGGTGAAATAATAGGTTTCGGTAAAGCCGCTCATACCTATTCTTTCAAGGTATCTTTTCGCCTTTTCCACCGCCTGTCCGTGTTCGAGGACGTAATCCCCTATCTCTCGGCTTTTGCGCATATAAACCGCATATCCGCCCGCATGGCTTACGGTAACGCTTATATTTTCCCCCGAAAATCGGTAGGCGGGGATTTTGCCCTCCGCCGTGCCGTCTAAGGAAAGCTTATCTACCCCGCACTCGGCGGTCTCGGCGGCTTTTTTAAGCGCCTCGTCCTCGGTTACTGCCGCCGCGTTTTTAAGCATTAACGGCTCTTTTTCTAAAATATGGTCGGAATAGGGTCCGTCATAAACAAGGGTGGGGTAGTCCGAAAGACTGTCTTCAAGGGTATCGAGCGCGCCGGCAAGCGAATCCCTGTCAACCGCTTCTTCAAGCTTATTATCCAAATCGTCCGCCCACTCCGACGGATTATCGTAGGCTATCGAGGAATTTCCCACCGCCTCTGAGATTTTTTGCGCGGTATTTTTAAGCACGGCGATATTTTGGGCGTAGTCGCCGCTCGGCTCCTCCCCCGAAACAAGGCTTTTAGAGACCGCCATAGCGTAATTTCCCACCTGTGACAGAAAGCGGTTTATAACATCAAGATTATCCCCCGCGGGAAGCTCTGCAAGGGCGCTTTTGGCGCTTTCCGCCTCGGTTAAAAGCTGTGCCGACATCTGGCTTAGCTGTTTCGCCGTGGTTACATACTCCGCCTTTTCAAGGATTAGCGAGATATTGTTTATGCTTGAATTAAGCCCGTCAAGCGAGCGGGAATAATTATTCTGAACCTCAAGCCTGTACCGTTTTAAGTCCTGCCTTGCTTTAACCGCAAAGACAGCCGCGACCAGCACCGCCGCTACGCAAAAGGATATAAGCCTTACGGCATTGCGTGTTTTCATAAAACTCCC
>CAMCIX010000037.1 GCA_945875045.1 uncultured Clostridia bacterium
GATTTGACAAAAAAATTTACGGTTCAAGGTTTTATGACAGGCGCACGCTGATTTCGCCCGATGAAAGACAGTCCTCACTGCCGTCGGGATATTTTACATTCAGGCGACAGCTGTCATCGACACCGAGGGCAAGAGCGGGACGTGAGCCGCTTCCCGACAGCACCGTAATCGGCTTTCCGATAACTATGCAGCGCTCGCGGTAGGCTTTAAGGAATAAGCGTTCTTCGAGAGAATCGTAATACTTAAAAAAGCGTTCAAGCACCGCGGCGGTAATTTTACTGCGAAGCCCTTCGCCGCGCTCCTTGAATATTGAGCCGGCTATGTCCGCAATTTCCTGCGGAAAGCCGCCGACAGGCTCGTACACGTTAAGCCCGATGCCCAAAACCGCGTAATCAAGCTCACCGCTTTCAAGGTTTAGGGAGGCTTCGGTTAATATTCCGCAGATTTTTCTGCCCTCTATAAGCACGTCGTTTACCCATTTTATTTCCGTCTTTCTGCCGCAAAGCTCCTCCGCCGCCTCTGCGACGGCGACCGCCGCCGCGGTTGTTATAAGCGCCGCGTTTTCGGCGGAAAGCTTGGGACGAAGCAGAACGCTGAAATAAATGCCGCTGTCCGACGGTGAAAAAAAGCGCCTTGTAAACCTGCCTCTGCCCGCGGTTTGCTCGGTTGCGGCTAAAACCGTACCCTCCGGAGCGCCGGCCGCGGCTTTTTCCTTTATCAGAATATTGGTCGAGGTGACGGTGGCTTTGACCTCGATATTAAGCCTTTCGGATAACGAGCCTAAATGCTTTTGAATTTCGGCGGCAGATAAAACGTCGCCGCTGTCGATTAATTTATAACCGCGGTTTGTGACGGCTTCAATTCGGTAACCGTCTTCCTTGAGCGCAGATACCGCCTTCCAGACGGCGCTGCGGCTGACCCCTAAAAGCACAGCCGCCTCCTCGCCCGAAAGATAGTCGCCGCGTTCGTAAAGGAGGGGCAACAAGCGTTCCTTAACGGACAATTTTTTTCCTTCTCTCATATACTGAAAATTATTACGGTTATTCCTGCGCCGCGGTTTCAAGGGCAAGCCTTATCATATCGGTAAAGGAATTTTGCCGTTCCTCGGCGGTTGTCGCTTCTCCTGTTACAAGCGAATCGGAAACCGTGCATATGCAGAGGGCGCGTTTGCCCGCCCGCGCGGCGTTCATATAAAGCGCCGCCGCCTCCATTTCGACCGCAAGGACCCCCATTTTTGACCAAAGGGCTACGGGCTGTTTCCAATCGGGAAGTCCCTCGCCGTCGCCGTAGAAACGGTCGCTTGAAAGAATATTCCCGACATGATAGGTAAGTCCTAACTTATTAGCCTCCGAGACCGCTGTTGTGAGTAGTCCGAAATCGGCTATCGGGGCAAAGTCGCCGGGCAGACCGAACTGTCTAACAAATGCCGAGTCGGTACACGCCGCCTGTCCCAAAACTATGTCGCGAAGCTTAACGTCCTTTCTGTAGGAGCCCGCGGAGCCGACGCGTATTATTTTTTCCACGCCGAAAAAATTAAAAAGCTCATAAGAATAGATTCCTATTGAGGGCATACCCATTCCGCTTGCCATAACAGAGATTTTCCTACCCTTGTAAAGCCCCGTGTAGCCCTTTACGCCGCGAACGTCGTTTACAAGCCTTGCGTCAATGAGGAAGTTTTCGGCAATAAGCTGTGAACGGTAGGGGTCGCCAGGCATAAGCACGGTATCGGCAAAGTCCCCCTTATTAGCCGCTATATGCGGTGTTGACATATTGATTCCGCCTTTCCTTTAGCAATTTTACGGTTTGTCTCATATACTGTTACAAAAAGTTAATCGGGAGTGTGGATTATGGAACATAATTTTCCCTGTCCTATAAGGAGCGACAAGGATTTGAATTTTTATGAGGATTATTTAAAACGCTGTGATACCGAGCAAGGGGAGAAAAGCTGTCAAATGACGGTTGAAAACAGCCCCTCGCGCGGGACAAATACCTATACCCGCCTTTCGGACGAAGCTTTTCTGCCCGCTTATTTAAAGACGATGACGGGAAAGCTTGTAAGGGTTGAGTCACTTATAGGCGGCTGTCTTGAAAGCCGAATTGGAATACTCCTTGAGGTGGGAGCGGATTATATTGTGCTAAAGCTCTATAGAGGGTGCAGTACAATGATTTGCGACGCGTCTTCAATAAAATACATCACGGTTATTCACGATAACGATATGAATAAAGCGGGATTATTTTAAGAATCCGTTTATTATCTGTTCCTCTGCCTGTTTTTCGGTAAGTCCTAAGGTCATAAGCTTTATAAGCTGGTCGCCCGCTATTTTGCCTATTGCCGCCTCGTGAATAAGCGAGGCGTCAATGCTGTTGGCGGCAATTTCTGGGATTGCGCTTACCTTTGCGTTATCCATAATAATCGCGTCGCACTCGGTGTGACCGCTGCATAGGTTGTTGCCGTTTATTTTGGAGAAAAAGCGCTGGTAGGAATTATCCCTTGCGACCGAGCGCGAGATTACGTTTGCGCCTGAATTTTTACCGTCTAAGTCAACCGTAAAATCGGTTTCGGCGGTCTGCCTGCCGTGGGTCATAATTCTTTCGCGTATTACAAGGGCGGCGCCGTCCGAAAGGCGAGCTTTTGTGACCCGCTTTGTCGAGTCTATACCCTTTATTTGAGCGGTATCCATTTCCATATAACCGCCCTCGGCGATATTGATTACGGTAGTGGGGTTCATATTGTTTTCGCCGTTGCCGTCACCCTCGCCGTAGTGCTTTTCAATATACTTAACCTTAGCGTTTTTGCCGACGAAAAAGGTGTGAATACCGTCGTGGCGGGATTCCTTTTCACCGCAGTTGTGAATACCGCACCCCGCGACTATAGTGACGTCGGCGTTTTCGCCGATAATAAAGTCGTTATAAACAAGGTCGTTAAGCCCCGTTTCGCTTATTATTACGGGAATGTGTACGGTTTCGCCCTTGGTTTCAGGCTTTATTATTATGTCGATTCCCGGGGAGTCGGTTTTGGTTCTGATGTCGATATTTTCGGTAACGTGACGGTCGGCAAGCTGTCCGTTTGCCCGTATATTGTACGCGCCCTCGGGGGAGGCGTTCATATCCGCGATAATCTGTAAAAGCTCAAGCTCGGTACTGTTCATTATTTTGCCTCCTTTGCGCTGTCGGCAAGGATTTTACAGCCGCTGTCCACCGTGCCTAAAAGCTCGGGCAAAATTTCTTCCTTAGTGCCCGTGGCGCGCAGCTCGCCGCCGCCTAAAACAACAATCCTGTCCGCAATATTAAGAATACGCTCCTGATGCGATATGATAATAATTGTACCGCCCGAGCTTTTGTGCATCTTCTCAAATACCTGAATCAAATTGCCGAAGCTCCAAAGGTCAATACCCGCCTCGGGCTCGTCGAAAATCGAGACCTTGGAGGAGCGGGCTAATACCGTGGCGATCTCGATACGCTTAAGCTCGCCGCCCGAAAGGGAGGAGTTAACCTCGCGGTTTATATAATCCCTCGCGCAAAGCCCCACCTGAGAAAGATAGTCGCAGGCCTCGTTGATTCCGATTTCCTTGCCCGCGGCAAGACCGATAAGGTCATAAACCGTAAGCCCCTTAAAATGTACGGGCTGTTGAAAGGCAAAGCTTATACCTTTTTTTGCTCTCTCTGTTATAGAAAGGTTTGTAATATCCTCCCCGTCGAGCAGAATTTGCCCCGAAACAGGGGTGATTATACCCGCGATAATTTTGGCGAGGGTGGATTTTCCGCCGCCGTTAGGTCCTGTTATCACAACAAAGCTGTCGTCGATTTTTAAATTGATGTTTTTAAGAATTTCCTTTTCGCCCGTCTCGTTTTCGGCGCTGAAGGAAATATTTTTTAATTCTAACATTTTTTCCTCCGAGTATACATTCTCCTCTATATGATACCTTTTTTTGAGAATAAAATCAACACTTTAAGCCAAAAAACGTAAATTTTATTATTTTTACAGCTCTTTTGCACCCGAAAAGCTTTTATATTCCTCCCTGAAGCTTTTAAAATAGCTTCTTCCTACGTGCAGGCGCTCGCCGTTTCTGAGCATTACGTTATCGCTGTTATACGAGGAAATATATTTAAAATTAACTACATAAGCACGGTTAATCCGCCCGAAATTCCTTTTGGGAAGCGCTCCGTATACCCGCGCCATAGTTTTGTGGCAGCGGATTTTTTTATCCCTGAGACTAATAAAGCAGTTTTTATTGTCCGCCTCAAGGTAAAGTATCTCTCCCGCCTTAAGACAAAAGGTATCGTCGCCGTCCTTGACCCAAAGCGGACGGTTTTCGGTATAGGCTTTAAAATAATCGTCGAGGGCGGCAAAGAGAATATTTCTGTCAAGCGGCTTTAACAAAAAGCGGTAGGGAGCCACCTCAAAGGAATCGAGAATAAAGCCCGTGTAGGCGCTTAAAAAAATTATCGCGCAGGCGGGATTTTTTTTGCGCAGCTGTCTTGCCGTTTCAAGTCCGTTAACCCCGCGCAGATTGTAATCAAGTATGATAAGCGGATATTCCGCGGCGTTTTCCAAAAGCCTTGCACCCGTACAGTATTCCTCCGCCAAAAGCTCGATTCCTCTAAGGTTTGCGTATTCGTAAATCATTTTTTTGGTATTTTTAAGGCTTTGCGCGTTGCCGTCGCATAAAGCTATTCTCATTGTATTTGCCTCCTCTTAAATGTTTGAGAATGTAACTTTTCGACTTAATTCGACAATATTATACAATATGTCTAATTAAATGTCAATATATAACTTTTATATACCTAAAAAACAAAATTTACGCTTTTTTACTCTCGAAAAACCTCCATTCACTCCAGATAATGTAAATAAATAATGCAAATTTAGTAAAATTTTTTCAAAGAAAAAGGCGGAAAACCGAAAAAATTTTACGTATCAAGGTTTACAAAACCGACGCTTTTTTCTTTCTTTAATATGAAAGGAAGAATTTAGGATGTGTAACAGGGAGCTTTTGTCTATCGTTAAAGAGGTTAAAAACAAGAATATGTCGCGTTTTGGCGAGCTTTTAGGCTCGTTTGAGGGGCTGATATGCTATTTTGCGGGCAAGCTCGGCTTTGATGACGCGGCGCAGGAGCTGACGGTGTTTTTGCTTGAGCTTGTTTCTTCTATGAATACCGACTGCTTTTTGTCCGACGAATCCGAGGAGCTGAATAAATACATCTCGGTTTGTATTCGCAACCGCTATATTTTCATTTCTAAAAAGTTAGGTAAAAGCGCCTTGGAGGAAAACGAGCTTAGTGAAAACCTCGGCTTTTGCGTGGATTTTGAAAACAGTATTGCCCTTAAGGAGGGGATGAGCCGACTGTCTGTACGGCAGAGAGAGGCGATAATTCTAAGATACATATACGGCTTTTCGGATTCAAAGATAGCGGAGCGGCTCGGTATTACAAGACAGGCGGTCAACAGGCTTGAAAGAAGGGGGCTTAAAATTATGCGAGAGTATTTATGCGATCAAGAAGAGTAAAAAAGAACGGCGGGCGGAAGATAATTGAACCTTCGCCCGCTCAAATTTTTGCATATTATTCCGTTTGATTTCCATTTTTATTACTTTTTTAAACGGATAAATGTAGGAGACGACGCCCGCACCGTCCCGTCAAGCTTTAAAAACCAAGCAAAAAATACCGGGGATTTATTTTTTCTTATGGAAGAAACGGTTACAGACCCTATGACCGGCGAAGAATATATACAAATGGTTAATGTACCTCAAAGCGTATTACAGCAGTTACAGGCTGTAGCAAAGATTGATGTTACCCCCAAAGGTGTGTACGACCGTTACGCTATGGAGCGGACTATGGAAAACTTCCTGATGAACGGCTTTTTTAATCCGCAAAGGGTAGCCGAGTTTGAAGCATATGTTAAAGCATTGCCTGATGATTCTGTAGCTCCAAAGCAAGATTTACTTGAAGGAATTGAAAATATCAAGAAAACGCAAATGCAGATTGCACAGATTGATGCACAGGCTAAGCTTATGCAACAGAAAGCACAACAATTCCTTATGGGAGACCCTGACGGACAGGCAGAGCAGATAAGCGAAGCACAGCTTAGAATGTTGGAAGAACAATACGCAAATATGGCTACCGAGAAAGATAATGACAATTACGATTATAATATCATAGCAACGCAAGCGGATTTTGATGATTTTTAGAGTTGACATATATTTTAATTGAGGTAGAATATAGTAAAAAAAGTATAGGAGGATATTTTTATGGGACTTTTTTCTAATTCTGCTTCTGAAAATGTTTATGAGCGGGCAAAAAAGCATTTAGCTCAAAAAGATGGTTGCGTTCATATCGCTATGTTTACAAGTTTTTCAAAACTTGCCAATCAGAATTTCGATTGTGATGAAAAGTACACTCAGGAAATAGATTACATTTTACAACAAATGCAAAAAGATGGATATATGATAATTGATGTAAAATTTAATTCTATTTCAGGACAGGGATTAACCGGCAATAGAACCGGTTTCAATACTTTGGTTACATACAAATAATAAGCTTTTAAAACACCGCCCTCATTAAGAGCGGTGTTATTTTGCAGTCAACTGCAAAAGATTTAATTTTATTTACACAGCACTTTGCGAGAGCAGGGTGCTTTTATTATACCATTTTTTCGGAAAGGAGCTTGATTTATGGCGGGCAGTATAAAAGGTATTACGGTTAAAATCGGCGGTGATACAACCGCACTCGATAAAGCGCTAAAGGGCATTAATACCGAAATACGAAGCACACAATCTGAGCTTAAAGATGTTGAGAGACTTCTTAAATTAGACCCCACAAATACCGAGCTTTTAAAGCAAAAGCAGGATTTGCTTGCGAAATCGGTTAAGGATACATCCGATAAGCTTAAAACCTTGAAAGATGCCGAAAAACAGGCGCAGGCGCAGTTTAAAGAGGGTAAAATCAGCGAAGATCAGTACAGAGCTTTAGAGCGTGAAATAATTAAAACAGAGCAATCGCTCAAATCTTTAGAATCACAGGCAGCAAAATCAAATGCCACTTTAAATAAAATAGGCAATACGGCCGCAAATGTTGCAGATAAAACAAAGGGAGTTTCAACTGCTGCTGCAGGTCTTCTCGGCGCAGGTGTCGCAGGGGCTGTAAATATCGGCAAAAAGGCTGACGAATTAAATACTCTTGCAAAGCAAACTGGGCTTACTACCGCAGAACTTCAAAAAATGCAGTACGCATCTGAGCTTGTTGATGTTTCCGTTGAAAGCATAACGGGGTCAATGCGAAAAATGACAAAAAATATGAACAGTACGAGTTCCGAAGTAAATCAAGCGTGGCAAACGCTCGGAGTATCCCTGACTATTGAGCGTAAATATTCATTTGGAAAAACCTTTGCCGAAATGTTAGGGCTTATAAACGAAAACAGGGATAAAGTTGATTCGGTTGAATCGAGTTTGACAAACAAAATTACACAAACGGAAACAAGCCTTAAAAGAAATACCGAAGAAGTGGTTATTGAAGCAAAACGAGAATTATACGGTTCTATATCTAATATAGGCGATAGTGTTGACGAGTTATCAAGCAAGGTTGAAATGAAACTTAATGCTGACGAGGTTAGCATTGAAGTTGAGAAAATAATGGCATCGGGTGTTATAGACGAAGTAACAACAAAAACAGGCTATAGTTTCGGCTCTGACGGATTGAAAATATCAAAGTCGGGCGATGAAATGGAAAATCTACTTGATAACACAGGAATGTACGTTAAAAAAGACGGTGACGAAATTCTGAGCGCTAATAACCGTGGTGTAAACGCAAAAGACTTACACGCTAACACATATTTGATTATTGGTTCAGGCAATGGTCGGAGCCGTTTTGAAGATTATGGCACAGACAGAACAGCTTGCTTTTGGATTGGAGGATAACGTATGGCGAATGAGGTTGTAATCCATAGCTTTGTCGGTAATGATATAGAGGGTAATTTCAATGTTGTTTATTCCTCTACATTAAGCGGTTACACATACGATTTATATTTGTATGTAAATGATAAAACACTTGGCGTAATAGACCTTGAAACATTTAGCAATTATATAAGTGGCACAGATGTGTATTTGAGCAATGAAAATGTATCAATGTTATATGGACTTATGGGGTCTGTAACTACAGTAACTATAGTGGCTGGTCTTAAAATTTTCAACAACGGTGTTTATATCGGTATAAGCGAGAATATTGCTAATGTCTGTTCTATTGATAATGCTTCTCCTATAATAACGGCAAGTGTAGCAGTAGATAGCGTTACCAATTCCCTAACAGGTTCTGATAATGTACTTATTAAATACTACAGTACCGCAACAGCAACAATGAGCGTAGAAGCGCAAAAAGGCGCTTCAATAAATGAGAGTAAATATATCATCAGAAACGGCAGCGAAAATATATATTCAAACGAGGGTACATTTTCTAATGTAGAAAGCAACGAGTTTATATTCTCTGCTGAAGATAGTCGAGGTCGACCTGCGACAGAAAACATAACCTTGTCTATTGTGGATTACATAAAATTGACTTGCAACATCGCAAGCAATAGACCTGATGCTCTCGGAAATATGTTTGTGGCTTGTTCGGGTAATTACTTTAATAATTCCTTTGGCACGGTGACAAACACGCTTACAGTACAATACAGATACGGAATAACAGGTGGCTCTTATGGAGTTTGGCAAGATATGACTGTTGTAAAAAACGGCAATACATATTACGCTTATGCTGATTTTGAAATTGATAATTTTAGTCGAAGTAGGTCATATTCGTTTGAAACACGAGCAGTAGACAGGCTTGAAACGGTTTCAAGTGCTGATACAGGGGTTAAAAGTATTCCGATTTTTCATTGGGGTGAGAATGATTTTGTATTTGAAGTGCCTGTTGAAGTTAAATCAGGCATAAAGTCAGATAGCGAAATTAACTTTACAGCACCGTCAATAAACCTTAATGCGTCTAATTTATATATCGGTGGCGATAAAGTACCATCTATTAGTTATGGGACTTGGACACCACAATTACAAGATGTTGATGGATTTTTTTCCTATTCTTCGCAAAACGGTTGGTATAATAAGGTCGGCAATGTAGTTACTGTAGGCTTTTTTATCAAGGCTGAATGTATTGATTATTTACTTTCAAGTCCCGGGGTAGAAATCGGAGGCTTACCATATATACCTGTTTATCCGGCATCAGGTGGCGGTATATGTTCGGGAGCATTTGTATTAAAGAATTGCAATTTTCAATGTTTTGTTGCAGAAACAGGCGGTCATATCACAACAAGAGTACAAGCCTGTAACAATACAAATGACGAAATATTAAACACATCTGCAATCGGGTGTTTTTATCCCTCCGTTGTCGGTAATCAAATCACATTAAGCGGAACAATAACATACATTACAGATTCGTAAAGAAAGGGGGCTGTTAAAAAAGTCCCAAGCCAGAAATCCACGAGAGAATAGCACCTCTT